>JAGLPW010000001.1 GCA_023137125.1 Candidatus Cloacimonadota bacterium
TCAGCTCCCATATCGGCAGCATAAATTATACCTGCGGCTGCATCATCATCCTGAAGATAACCGCCACTCATAGTTTTAAAACCAGAACGAACAATAAGTAATTTTGAATTCCATGAAATACCGCTTACACCTTCTTCATTATTAGTATCTGCAGAGATTATACCGGCAACATGAGTTCCGTGATTTAATTCGTCATCAGGATCATTATCCTGCTCTAGATAATCTCCCAGTGCGATACTGCTAAGTTCAGGAGCATCTACGAAATCCCACCCATGAACATCATCAATATAACCATTATCATCATTATCTATACCGTCATCTGGAATTTCATTCTGATTAATAAAGATGTTATTCTGTAGATCGGGGTGATCGAAATGAAGACCGGAATCAACTATACCAACGATTATCTGTTCGTTTCCAACCGTGTAGTCCCAGCTTTGTGGAATATTGCAATTATCGAGATGTACTTGCTGATTAGGAAACTCAGGATCATTTGGGTACAAATAGAATTCGTTTAGATAGTTAGGTTGAAAATACTCAATTCCATCGAACTGGTAATTCTTAATATTATTCCAGTTGATATCACTTGGAAAAGTAGCTATAAAGTATTTATTATCCGATTTCGGCAGGATTGATTTTAAGTTATTAATGCCTCTATCGGCTAGAAAATTATCAAAACTTTCCAGACCGATCGTTTTATTATATATTTGTTTTACAGAAGTAGTTTTAAATATGAGCTGATTGGGAACATATTCCATTCCAAAAAGAGAAATGGAAATTGCCATTATGAGAATTATGTTCCAACCCGACTTCATAAAACCACCTCATTAGAATTTATATGATAACCCTATTACATGCACATCGTCAACGTTATATTCAAATGGTACATATGCATAATCTAATGCTATTTTCTTTAAATTAATACCAAAACCGGCTGTAAAACTTTCTGCATCAAAGTTTAGTTTATAGCCTAATTTAAGGTCTAAGACCCTATTTAACTCAATCTTTGTTCCAATCACTGCTCTAAACTCGTCATCATCAATGTGTTTGATCATCTTAATCTCACTGGAAAGCTTGATAGTATTAATCTCAAATTCTTGAATAGCTCCAAGTTCAAAGGAAATTGGAAGATCAACTGTTTCATTTTCCATCGCAGAAGTTTGCCCCAGATTTTTTATGGCAGCACTAAATTTCTGTCCTTGTATTAAGGTAAGGTAAGTGTAACCAAGATCAAAAGTATATCCGTAACTGGAAGCTGTATCGATCTTTTCATAAAGCGCATTTACATTGATCCCTGCATATTGGTTCGGCGTAATTCGATAACCGAAATTAAGAGAGAATACTAGATCCATCGGATGGAACTCACCTATAAGTTCTCCCGTATCAGTTCTGTTCTCAAGTTTTCCATAATCCAGGTAACGGTAAGCAACACCAAATGCTGTTTTACCATTTGTATTGATGTATCCGGCACTGTTCAGTTTTGTATCGAATATCCAATAATTTTGTGCAATCGAGATAACCCTTTGCTTTGCAAATAATCCAGCTGTTGGATTCAACATGAAAGCATAAGCTTCACCGGAAGAGAATGCTCCCGTTCCTGCTTGTGCTGCACCTTCAGGTCCTGAAGCTATCTTTAGTAACTGAAAGCCATATTCACCACTGGTTTCAGCAGAAAGCAATATAGCAAAACTAAAGATGATCAGGATCAACAATATCTTATTTAATTTTAACAATTTTTCCTCCGTTAAGTGTTTTTAAACATTCTGTCTTTCTGAGGTTTCTTTTTGCTTTACCAACGAAGAATCTCTTGGAAGAACTTTTAGCTTTGCTCCTCGCGAAAAGGATGAGATCCTTCCAAAGAACAATCCCGAAAGCTTTCGGGATCAGGATGACAGAAAACACTTTATTTTTAATAACTTATAAATTTAAAGAACAAGACTATTTTTCTATAGCAAATTTTAATTTCAAAACCTTCCCTTTTGCACTCAATATCGCAAAATAAACACCCGATGACAGATCGGACGCATCAATATTGACCTTATTATCAAATCCTATCTCACAAAAACTGATGTTTTCATAGATTTTATTAGCTGCAATGTCAAATATTTTTATTTTTACATTAACATCCTGATATGTTTCGATCCGTAAAATTATCGTCTCATCAGGAATTTGGGAATGATAATTTATACCTTTATTAAAAGTTGTGCTCAAGGGATTCGGATAAAAATATGTTTGAGCTTTATTGAAAACCTTATTTCCACTTTCCGGTGGTTCTCCCGATGGAACAAGTAATGATGCTGTTCTTTGGAGATTTGCATATTCCACCTGCCAAACTTCTGCGTCTATATCTTCTTGAGTAGCGGTGATTCCTGTTCTGTAAATTGTGCCATTATTGGAAGGGATGAAGGCATCTACTTCCGTATCTAAATAGGCCGTGATCAGTGGATAATTCAAACTGCGGCTACCAAACGAAATATTATAATTTCTGTTTAATTCAAAATCATTGAAGTTAACATTATCCCAAACACAGAATCTGTTGCGAGACATCGTTCCTAGTATTTCTTTTTCATCATCATCATCAATATTTAAGGCGATAATGCCTGAAGCGATGAATGAGGAATCAGGATTAGTAAGTTCAATGCTTGGTTTGAACACATCCCCGTTTTTATTGAATATGGCAAATGTGTTTTCACCACCAATCAATATCTCTGGAAAGCCGTTATTATCAATGTCGCTGATCGATGGAAGAGCAGTTGAACAAAGCGGAATTTCCTGTGGAAATCCGTCTAGGTTATTTCCGGCTGCATCAAAAACATAAAGTGTTGAATCTCCGGCAGAGATAACAAAATCATCAGAATTATCAAGATCAATGTCTACAAGTAAAACTGATGAGATACTTGGGTAAGGCTCTACAATATCCAAGGGGAACTCATCAAGTTCATAACCGGGAAGAGTGATCTGATGTACGATCCAGCTATCATCAATAAAATATAAAATGTTATTTTTATACATCAGATTAGTAGCGATATGCTGTGGAAAGCTCAGGGTTTCAATTATTTCATAATCACTATTTAAGAAAATGATCTCACTGTTTATGGAATTATTATCATACAGCGGAACAAATACCCGGTTTTCGCTGATCACATCAGGATTTACAACCGGAGATGCTGCCCAGCTTCGATCTTGTAGTAATAAAATACGCTCTTGATAATTTTCTAGATCATTATCTATTTGATATAAAAATACAGTACTATTATTAGCAGATTTAGTAGGAACGAGAATACTTTTTGTTTGTTCGTCAAATGCGAAATAGTTACAAACCAGGGAATTAATAAAAACGTAGATAGGAAAACCAGGATAGAGCTCATCATCTTCCCATAAACACATTTTTCCATTTGGCATTAGATAAAACATTTCCTCTTCACCATCACCATCAAAATCTAATGTTGCAGCAGAATATGGATTTTCTCCAAGAAAGAAGGCATTAAGCGACCACTCATATTCTACCGAAAAAGTCATGATCGAATCCGAACTGCTTATACTACTTATTTCAAGTGGAATCCCACCATAATAACTATCCGCAATAGGTGTTGAGAAAATATCATTATGATAATTTTTTCCAAAATATGTATTATTTCCTTCTCTGTAAGAATCATCTTTTGAGCCAAAGAAGCTGCTGTAGCCATGGAGCGTAGAATCAAGTTGTTGTATCCCGTCAGCTTCTTCCAGATCTACTCCTTTATGGGAGGCATCACCATTTACAGAATGAATTTCGAAATCCGGAGTGAAATTTTCATTAATAATGTTTTCATCAATATGCCAGATGAGAATTCCGGAACCATTGTTTTCTGGAGCAGCACCAAAACCGTATCCAGGCAAATAAAAATCCCACTCACAACCAGCATAAGAGTTGTCCATGAAACTAAATTTTGGCTGTCCGGCATAAGGATGTCCTGGAGGATAAACATTTTGACCTTCGATAGTTTCAAAGGTGAAAGTGGCAAGAGTTTCACCGCTTGTATTAATAAAAACGCTTCCATCGGGATTTTGCTGCCTGTTCTCTATAAGGAAGTACTCACTTTCTGAAATATTGATCTTATAAAGTTTAGGTGTTTCTTCATCGTCTAACATCGGGAAAGCAAGCGACAAATTCTCAAAAGAAGTATTTAGCTCAACAATGTTGTCATCTTCCCAGCCAAGATAATAACGAGACCATGCACATGGTAATGGAGGAACAAAGCCGTTTGCATTCCAAACACCAGTTCCCATAACACCAAAACCGCCAATTCCATATGATCTTCCATTGGAACTATCGTTATCAAATAGTGTTGGTAACCCGATCTGATGCCCAAATTGATGAGCAAGAACTCCAAAAATTCCATATATCGGATCAACATCAGGTACGGAATCAGGTTGCCATTCTGTTTCAGGGATAATTACAAATTCAGTAAGAAAAAGTCCGTCATTTGTTTCAATACCAGGAAAATCATCGTTTTCCGGATCTAATCCGGTCTGTAGAGAGCGGCGTGAGAGAAATGTGCTGTTCAGTTGATCTTCGTTTGTTCCATTTACGTCGGCTTCTTCACCTGCTCCTGCATGAATAAGGATAATAGCATCATAGTTATTGAAATCTATCTGATCATCAATTTGTTGCACAGTTTCCTGTGTGAATTCACAAACACGTTCGATCTGGAGATCATTATCTCCGTAATATGCCATTGGTTGGGTAAGAGTAATAATGTCATCCCATACAGTGTAATTCTCTTCTGTAAGCACATATTTTCCATGCGAAGCATCAGCATAAAAGGAAGCCAGATGGAAAAAGAGGCGTTCAAAATATTCTTTGTTATGAGCAAGTGAATCCGGATAATCCGGGACAAGATCAAAAGTGATATCACTGAATTGCACCATAATTGCTAAAATGTCTTGGGGAAGTTCATCTCTAAATTCTGAGTTATTCCTGCCGAATCTTTCTGAAGGATATACTTTTATATTTAAGTTGTCTGCTTTTTCTGGTACCGGCGGCATAGCAAAGAGAAATGGAACGATAATGCATGCAACAAGAATTATTAGAATCGATCTTTTCATTTTTCCATCCTGTTTCTACACACAAACACCCTCCTATCGGCAAAGACAAGAGGGTTTTGAGTTGTTTTTTAAACTAAACTTAAAATTAATTACGTTTATATTTTTCCTGTTAAAATATCTTTCTCATTACATTTACACATATCCACAAAATCATACTTAGGTGCCCATGTACTAGCTTTGGAACTACGAGCACGGATAAGTTTAACCTTTTTTATTTCTTGGTTGCACTTAGGACACATTGTTTTTCCTTCAGTACTGATCTCGTGAGCAAGTTTTGCAGAAAATGATCTTGTTTTTGGCATCTTACTCTCCTTATAATTCTATTTATTAAATTCTTTCAATATACTCAGCAGTGCGAGTATCAATTTTAACTTTATTTCCAACTTCAATAAAGAATGGAACAGTAATATTTAGTCCTGTTGAAGTTGTAGCATTTTTGCCGCTAACCGATGCAGAATTACCCTTTACATTGGGCTCGCAATCAGCGATTTCTTGGATTACAGTTGTTGGTAATTCAATCCCCAAAATATTTTTATCCGGATCAAACTTCATTGCAACCGTCATGTTCTCTATGAGAAACTTATCCAGATCTCCAATTACTTCTACAGGAACTTGTATCTGCTCATAGCTCTCAGTATCCATGAAAACATAGAAAGTTCCATCAAAATAGAGATATTCTTTTTTTTCTTTATCAACCCTTACATCTTCTAATTTTTCACTGGTTCGGAAAGTGTTATCAATTACTTTACCGGTTTCGATATTCTTAAGCTTGGTGCGTACAAAAGCTGCACCTTTACCTGGTTTTACATGTTGAAATTCAATGATCTCATAAAGGCCGTTCTTAAATCTTATAATCAACCCATTTCTGATATCTGAAGTTCCTACCATACTCTCTCCCTAACCATTTTTCATGCTGATTACATTAATATAATCTAACTATATGCAATCGAGAAAGTTAAAAAAAAATATCGGGTAATTATGGCAAGAAAAATTTATATAGAATACCACATATAGTCAATTACACAACAATCTAGTAGAATGGATATTAATCAAATTATTAATTTTCTTTTTTCGTGTCCTGAATACTTAAATTAATTACAACGCTCTTCCGATGGTGAAAACATAAACCTTGTTTACTTGCATTTCCTTTAAGGCGACGGCTATAGAATTTGCTGTAGCACCAGTGGTAAATACATCGTCCACCAGCAAGATGTTCTTTCCCTTGATCTCATATTTTAGATTTATCTTAAAAGCAAGAGATACATTTTTCTTTCTTTGTTCTTTATTCAATTTCGTTTGAGTTTCCGTGAACCTCTTCCTTTTAATTAGCATAGGAAGGTACTTCCAATTCATGTTTTTAGAAATCTCACGAGCAATATATTCTGCCTGATTAAATCCACGGGAACGTTTCTTGACTTTATGAAGTGGAACAGGAACGATATAGTCAATATGATCAAACGGCTGGAATCTCTCAAGATATTCTTGTGATAATGCTCCCATAAATTTTGCGATGCGCGTCATTTCATTATATTTGAATTCATGTATAATATTCTGCACAACTTTATTAAACATGAAAACAGAACAAGCTTTATCAAATAAAAATTCGTTGGTTTTACAGACGTTACAATTTTCTGTAGTTTCTGGGGCACCGCAAATGGGACAAATATCCTCTAAAAAACTGAGTGAATTAAAACAACTTGAACAAATAAATTGCTCGTTTTCTGAAAGTCGCTCATCGCAACTCAAACATATTTTTGGGAAAAATAATCCCCAAAATGTTTGCAGAAGATTCATGTTATTCCAGTCCCTCGTCAGTCTCATCTTCAGTGTTACTTTTCTTCTTAGGTTTTACGGCAAATCCCAGTTGAACCAAGTAAGGTTCATCTGGTTCCCAAGTCATCAAAGCCCATGAATATAATGTCCGTAATTTCTTTGAATCATCTTTGAAAATCTCAACTTGTTTTCCAACGGATTCCGAAGAAGTTGATCTACTATTTGAATGTGCTTTCTCATAAGTTGCTTCCGATTTATTAAATAATGATTCAAGTTTAATAATGAAATCCTCGGGAATAAGATCGGGCTCATTTTGCTCTTTTTGTTTTAAAAATGCTCTTAACATTTTTCTAATTGTATAAATTTTTTCCTGTCTGTTTCTAGGAAATTTTGTGTCGATCCCATAACGATGTAATATTTTTTTGTTTTCCAAATATTTGTTGTTGATCAAACGTTTACAACGTAAATAATACTTAAAAGTTATTTCATCAATTTCTTTTAGTTCCAGAAAAATATTGTTGGAATTATTCTTTTTTTCTTCTACTTTTTTTAAGATGTTTTGCCATCTATTCGGAGCCGTCATTCCCCAATCAAGTAATTCTTTTGGAAGCGATAAATGTCCCGACCAATCAAGGATATAATTCTTTATTATTCTCAGTCTCTCAGTACGAAGTGAATAAGTATCATTTGTAAAATAATTATCTTTAAATATTGGCATAATATCTCCTTAATACGCTATAAGATTCTTGCAACACAAAGCACTAAAACTTCTAATACATTTATGTGTCTTTTATAAGGATGAGCAAATGTATGTCAAGAATAATATAAATATGATAATAATATAATCACGAGTATTTAATATATATACAATAAGATAGAGAATATCAGCTACTATTATTATTGTGCAAATTATACTATTCTGTAATTTTGGGAGTATGTTTTTTAAAAGTAAGAAATATTTGCCTGAGTACACCATAAAGAATATATATCAACATCCAGATTATAAAGATAAAATAAGAAAATTCTATAGCTAAAACAATGCTAATAATCGCTAAAGAAATAAAAAATATTGATTCTTTTGATAATTTTTTTCCCTTCTCAAGCGGGAGATATTCTATCTTGCTTATCATTAAAATTGATACTAAAAATGTTGATATTATAAGAAGGTCAATAATGATTTTTGCTTCATGAAAATATGAATTAAAAATAATAAATGAAGCTATCATTCCGGCAGCTGCCGGAATGGGTAATCCGATAAAGGGTTCCTTTTTAGAAGTAATATTATTTTTAAGTGTGAATCTTACTAACCGATATCCTCCACAAAAAACATAGAAAATTGATACTGCTGCACCAACAAAATTTATTTCATTTAGTAAACTGGAATAAGCTAAAAAACCAGGGGTAACTCCAAAGGTTACAAAATCTGATAAAGTATCAAATTGAGCCCCAAATTTACTTTGGGCATTCAACATCCTGGCAAATTTTCCATCCAAAAAATCACACATCATTGCAAATCCAATTAGCCATGCTGCTAAATAATAATTATTTAAATTGATTAAATGAAGTGCAGATAATCCTAAAATAAGACTGAGAGCAGTGAAAAAATTTGGAACCAAATACTTTAAGTTTTTTGTATTCATTTTACTGCCAAAATTGTTTCACCGGCAACAACTTTATCACCGATAGTTATTTCAATTTTCCAATCATTCGGTATCTCGCAGATACAAATTACCGAGGATGAAATTATTCCAATTAATCTTCCGGTAAGAGAAGGTTGATCTTCAAAATAATTCACTTGTTTAGATTTTATTTTTACTTCGATATTTTGTCCGGTATAACGAAAATCTGCAGACTGGAAAATCCCCTTTTTTATGGTTATTGAACTGTCTTCAATTTTAATAACTTTTCCATAAATTGGAGAAAGTATATTTTTCGTTTCACTTTCCGGCGGATAGTTTCTTGTAATCCTGAATCGAATTATTATAAATATGTACCAGATCAATCCGATCACTGAGAGATATTTAGCTTGATCGATCTCAAAGATCAAATTTAATCCAAAACTGATAATAACGAGTAGAATTGGAAAAATAGCGGCTTTATATTTTAGCTTTTGTATCTTGGTTAAATATTCAACTGGTGTATAATTTGACATTCCTAAATTCCAATTCTATTAAAAATAAAATCAACATGTTTATAATATCTATCGTATGAGAAAATATCACGTAACTCCACTTCTGTAAGGAATTCATGGATTTCCTCATCGGCAATGACAAGTTCTTCAAATGGTTTTTTAGTCTTCCAGCATTCCATTGCGTTTCGTTGAACCATGGCATAAGATCTTTCTCTGGAAATTCCTTTCTTTGCCAGTTCCAATAATACAACTTGAGAAAAAACAAGACCATTGGTAAGTTCGATATTTTGCATCATTTTTTCTGGGTAAACCAATAGATTCTCTATAAGTGGGATCATTTTATTAAGCATGTAGTTCATCAAGATTGTTGAATCGGGCAGAATAATACGTTCAACCGAAGAGTGACTAATATCTCTTTCATGCCAAAGAGCGTTATTTTCTAAGGCTGCTATTGCGTTAGAGCGCAGAAGACGAGCCATTCCACACATACGTTCAGTAATAATTGGATTACGTTTATGCGGCATTGCTGATGAACCTTTTTGTCCTTTAGAAAAATTCTCTTCTACTTCCAGAACCTCAGTTCTCTGCAGATGGCGGATCTCCATTGATATTTTTTCTATAGTTGTTCCAATAATGGCGAGAGTGTTCATAAATTCGGAAATTCTATCTCTCTGAATAACTTGTGTAGAAATATTTACAGGATCAAGATCAAGATATTTACAGGTGATCTCTTCAATTTCGGGAGAAAGATGAGCATAATTTCCAACAGCTCCTGATATTTGTCCTACAGAAACAATATCGATAGCATTTTCCATTCGTGTAATATTTCTCTGCATTTCATCGAACCAGAGTGCATACTTAAGACCATATGTTGTAGGTTCTGCATGAATCCCGTGGGATCTTCCAATGCAAAGCGTATCTTTGTATTCTTTTGCTTTCATTTTAAGGACCTCAGAAAATTTCTGTAAGTCACGAAGAATGAGCTCACCAGCTTGTTTTAGCTGGATTGAGGAAGCTGTATCAAGCACATCTGATGAGGTCATTCCAAAATGTATCCAACGAGATGAAGGGCCAACATATTCTGCAATATTTGTAAGAAAAGCGATTACATCATGATGCGTTATTTCTTCGATCTCAGCAATTCTCTCAACATCAAAATCAGCTTTCTCTACTATTACATCAAGGTCTTCCTTAGGGATCATGCCCAATTCATTCATAGCTCGGCAAGCTGCGATCTCTACATCTAGCATACACTGAAATCGATTCTGCAAATCCCATATTTTAGTCATTTCTTTTCGTGAATATCTTTCTATCATAATATACCTCAGAACCGCTTCTTTATAATTGGCAGTTCGTTAATTTAATCTGTTTATTTCTTCACTCGGATGCGTAATTTTGTCAATTTGAATATTTATAATTTCCTTTTCATCTTTATAGAACGTAATAGAAGCCAGATTTTGCAAATAATGAAATACAATCTTGTTAGGATTAGTGTTATTGCTGATCTCACTGATTTTCATATCATCAGAAAAAGTGATTATTGCGTCTTCATAATTAAGTTTTTGGTGTTTAATTATTTCATCTTTAATTGTAAACAGGTCGGATAATTTAAATAGAACGGAAAGATCAAACTCTTCTTTGTTTTCTCGATTGAGCTGATTTATTTGCTGATCTGGAGTGCGGATAGTTAAAACAGAATCATAATATGCAGAAATAAAAGGTGTCGGTTGCATTCCGAATATTCCTGAGTCGTAAATATCGACCCTGAAGGCGGAGCTGTTTTTCTTAATTGTAATATTCTTCCTGAAAACAAAACTTTTATAATTGGCTTCGATAATTCCATCAATCCGAATATTTTCCCAGAATTTTAAATGCACAGAAAGTAATTTTTCCTTATCATTTTCTGCAGGTTTCAGTAGAAACGCACAATTAGTAACAAAAATTAATAATATAAATAAAAGAAAAAACTTATTCAGTTTCATCTTTTGTTACTCGAAGAATCAAACCAATACCAATCAAACTTGATACGATCATTAAGGAACTTAAAATTTGCCCCATTGTCATAAATCCGATCACATGACCCAGATTTGCATCGGGCTGACGCACAAATTCAACCATAGTTCGAAAGAGACCATATAATCCAATCCAAGTCCAGAAAACGATTCCTGGCTTCTTGACTTTACGGAACATAATATAGGTAATTGTAAAAAGTAATATGCCTTCTAAAAAAGCTTCATAAAGCTGTGAAGGATGGCGTGGAAGCTTCTTTGGGTCTGAAGGAAAAATCATTGCCCAGGGTACATTTGTAGCACGTCCCCA
>JAGLPW010000010.1 GCA_023137125.1 Candidatus Cloacimonadota bacterium
CGATATCACACTGTTTAGTAAAAGTTTTTATATCGTCAATTGGAGATTTATTAAATTCAACCAATTCGAAAAGCTGCAGGATTCTTTCATCAATGTCTAAAAGCGACATGTGACATCCGAAACATCCAGCAAGTGAAGTTGTTGCTACAATTGGCTTACTCATAATGTCGCTCCTTGTTCTTCAATATCGCTTCCTATTGGAACTTTGTCATACTTTCTACTTCCAATTGGAACATCAAAGCCTTTTTCTTTTCTTATAATAGCTCCAACAGGACATGTGTCCATAGCTTTTTGAGCTAATTCATCATCAAAATCAGCTATAAGCTCATGATCAACATTGATCTGAACTTTATTACCTCGGTTTTCAAATACAAACCAAGTAGGATTTTCCGGTTCCTTCTTCCTTCGAATGCAACGTTTACACAAAATGCACCTATTATGATCTATCATAATCTTGGGATTTTTTGCATCTAAATCTTTGCTGGGAAAAATGTATGGGAATTGTGGAACCATCATTTTGTATCTATATGCAAGGGCTTGGAGTTCACAACTTCCGCTTCTTTCACAAGCCGGGCAAAAATGATTTCCTTCAGCAAAAAGCAGTTCAACAATTGTTGCTCTGATCTTTTCCAGTTCTTCTGTATTTGTTTCTACAACCATTCTATGAGTTGCTGGTGTTGTGCAGGCGGTCATATTTCTTCCATCAATTTTACAAGTACAGATCCGGCAGGAACCCTGCGGTTTGATCCCTTCATAATGGCACAAAGTAGGAATGTATATTCCATTGTCTTTTGCTATTTCAAGCACCATTTTACCTGGTTCAGCAGAATAATCCTTACCATTTATATTAATTAATATTTTACTCATGATCTCCCCCTAAATTGGGAATTCTATTTGCAGTTTTACAAGATTCCTGAACAGCTGCTTCAAGATTGAATTCACTTACAAAATCAGTATCTTTATTAAGTTTCTCTTCGTATAATTCTCTAAAGTTTTTAATAGTGCTCAAAATTGGATTAGCAGCTGTTTGACCGAGTCCACAACGATTTGAAATCATCACGTTTTCCCAAGCAAGCATCAGATCAATATCCTCTGCAACACCATTTCCTCGTATTATTTTCTCTAATTTATTTTTGTATTGAACAGTCATTGCTCTACAGGGAACGCATGAACCACAAGATTCTTCAATGAAAAACTCTGTGAAGTTAAGAACTATATCTTTAAGGAGATCACGCTCATTTCCAATTACAATCAAAGATCCACCGGTTGACAGATCTTCATAAGCCAGCTTTCTATCAAATTCATTTGGTGCAATGCAATTTCCGGAGGGTCCGCCAACCTGAACAGCTTGAACATTCTTAGCACCTACCAATTCTAAAATATCGTTTACAGTAAAGCCCCATTCAACTTCATAAACTCCCGGCTTCTCACAATCACCGGAAACACTAATAAGTTTTGAACCGGTTGAATCTAGGGTTCCAAGAGATCTATACCATTTTGCACCTTTATGCATAATTTTGGCCACTGCGCATAATGTTTCTACATTATTTACAGCTGTAGGCTGCTGAAGATATCCTTTTACAACTGGGAATGGTGGTCTATCTCTAGGCTCTCCGCGTTTCCCTTCTGCAGATTCTAATAGTGCAGATTCCTCTCCACAAATATAAGCTCCCCCACCAAATTGAATTCGGATATCGAAATTGAAGCCTGGTTCTCCAGCTACATCCTTTCCTAATAATCCTTCTTCTCTCAATTTACTAAGAACTCCTTCAAGATATTCTTCCATAAATTTGTATTCATAACGAAGATATAAAATGCCTTCATCAGAACCAATTGCATAACCGGCAATTGTCATACCTGCAAATAAGAGTTGAGGTCGCTCAGTGAGAATAACACGGTCTTTAAATGTTCCGGGTTCACCTTCATCTGCATTACAGAAAATATAATGTTTTTCACCATGAGCATTTCTACAAAAACGCCATTTCATGGCTGTAGGAAAACCAGCTCCACCTCGACCTCGAAGATTGGATTGTTTTATTTCTTCAATAACATCTTCCGGTTTCATTGAAATTGCTTTTTTTACTGCTTCTCCAAGGTTTGAATCTTTGGTTAGGATCGGTCCCTGCTTGAGGATATTAGATTGAACTTCAGTTCCAACGAGATCTTCCACATCTAGATCATTTTTCATACCCTTAACAATTTTTATTACTTTCTCTTTTGTTAATTTCGTGAATACTCGTCGGTTAATAATGGCAGATGGTTCCTGATCATTCATTCCAATACATGATGTATTGAAAAGTCCAATATTTCCATCTTCAGAAACTGAACCGAATTTGCAACCAACTTCTTCTTCGAATACTTTAGCTATTTCCTCTCTACCCATCATTTCGGCTACTGCGCTATCATTGAGATAAACTGCATATTTACCGGTTGGTGTTTGAGATAAGAAATGATAAAATGATAATGTCTGCACAACATCAACTGAAGAGTAATTAATAGCTTTTGCAATTACTTTAACAGCCTTTTCTGAGACACAACCACATTGAGTTTGAACTTCTATAAGAATGTCCATTAATCTTGTTGGATCATTGTTGTATTTGGCAAGAATTGCTTCAAGATCGTTACATTCGCAAGAACAATTATCATTGTTAGAAAATTCTGAATTCCGGGATTGTTTATTATCCACAATCAACCTCCTTTACTCTATTTTTTTTATTACTAAATTTTAAGTGGTAAAATTCTAATTGAGAATTGGTTGTCAAATAGATTTTTTTTATCCATTGTTATTGATTATCATTCTCATATTTGTATTGATGTATCTTGTGCATTTTTATCATATTATGAATTCATTGGTATCAACATTTATTAAAGAAATTAATTTTATGTTTTAATCAATAATTAAACCTTGACGCTAATAATATAGTAAAAAGATATTCTTCCATTATTAATTTATGGATGGCTAAATGTATCAAATTAAAATAAATGGTATAGTTCAGGGTGTGGGATTTCGTCCGTTTATCTACAAACTTGCAACTGAGCAAAAATTAACCGGTTTTGTTTTAAATTCGACCAGTGGTGTTCTAATTGAAGCCGAAGGTAACAAGAACTCACTTGATAAATTTATTTATAGAATAAAGAATGAACTTCCTCCTGCAGCAAAGATAAATGAATTCCAATTTGAAGAATTTCCTGATAAAAGATATGATACATTTGAAATTAGAATGAGTTCAAGATCAAAAGGTTCAACCCTGATATCACCGGATCTAGCAGTTTGTGATGATTGTATAAATGAATTTAATGACCATGATGACCTACGTTTTCAATATGCGTTCATTAATTGTACAAATTGTGGTCCTAGATATTCAATCATAGAAGATACTCCTTATGACAGACCTGTTACTTCAATGAAGAGTTTTGTGATGTGCGATTATTGCGAAGGAGAATACAAGGATCCATTAAATAGAAGATTTCATGCTCAGCCAGTTGCCTGCCCGCAATGTGGACCTCAACTGCAATTTCTGGATAAAGACCTTTCCCCTATTCTTGGCAATCCAATTGAAAATACTATTAGAGATTTAAAAGATGGAAAGATCATCGGGATAAAAGGAATTGGTGGATTTCATATTGCCTGTGATGCGACTAATTATAATGCTGTTGAGTTACTTCGTCAAAGAAAGAACCGCCCTCACAAACCTTTTGCTGTGATGTGCAATGAAGCAAATATTAGCGACATTGTAATAATAAATTATGAGCACCTTAAACTACTCAAATCTCCAGCAGCTCCTATTGTGATCTTACCTAAGCGTTCCAACTCGGAAGGACTGAACCGGGAAATTAAAATTGCTGAGAATGTTGCACCGCAAAATCCTAATATCGGAATTTTCCTGCCATATGCTCCTCATCATTATCAATTTGTAACAGAAGAACTTCCATTTGTAATAATGACTTCCGGGAACAATAGCAATGAACCTATAGCACGAACAGAAAATGAATTGCAAGAACTATGTGATTGTTTCCTAACACATAACAGACCAATTCTAAATCGATCAGATGATTCCATTATTCTTCCTGCCAAAGAACAAAATATTCTCATTCGCCGTTCACGCGGATTTGTTCCTTCACCAATAAAATTACCATCTCAAACTGTTCCAACTCTTGGTTGTGGTGCCGAACTAAAACTTACTTTTTCGCTATCCAGAAAGAATGATCTATTCATCTCTCCATATATTGGAAATTCCGGCAGCAAAGAGACAATGGATTTCTACCTTGAAACTTATGAAAAATATTTAAAATGGTTCAAATTGAAGCCGGAACTTATTGCGTGTGATCTGCAACCGGATTTTGCTACAACTAGATTCGCTGAAAATACAAAACTTCCATTAGTAAAAGTTCAACATCATCACGCTCATATTTCTGCAATAATGGCAGAACATAAATTGGACGAAAAGGTTATCGGAATTTCTTATGATGGAACCGGTTATGGAACAGATGCCGCGATTTGGGGTGGAGAAATATTCATTGCAGATCATACTAATTTTGAACGTCTTTTCCATTTGAATTATATGCCACTTCCGGGTGGAGATGCAGCTATAACACATCCAATTCGTATTGCTTATGCCTATTCCATTGCGGCCGGTGCAAATACTGAACTGGTAAATGGAATTTCAGAATTAGAGAGAAATGTGATACAAAAACAATTGCAAAATAGCTTCAATGTTTTCCAAACATCCAGTATGGGCAGACTTTTTGATTGTATTTCTGCAATGCTGGGACTATTCCCCACAATCACTTTTGAGGCACAAAGTGCAATGGCTCTGGAATTTTTATGCGGAAACGTATCGGTATCAGATTCCGAACCTTATTCATTTGAAATTAGCGAGGATATTATAGATATAAGACCTATTATTATCGAAGTTTCAAAAGACATTCAAAAAGGAGTTGATCATAAGGTTATTTCACAAAAATTCCATAAAACAATAATCGATTTTACACTGGCTTCTGTTCAAAAAACTTCCGTTGTGTCCGGACTTAATAAAGTCGTACTTTCTGGTGGTGTGATGCAGAATAGAATATTACTAAACGGGCTAATAGAAACACTTACCAGAAATAACTTTACAGTTTATACACCCAGAAATTTATCGCCGAATGATGGTTCAATATCTGTTGGTCAGGTAATGATAGCAAACAGGATAATTGGATCATAATTAGAATTAATATTTTGACTTGATATTTGCTATTGAGTCAAAAATATAAGGAGAAAAAATGTGTTTAGCAATTCCAGCTAAAATTGTTGAAAAAGATGGTGAAAAAGGTTTTGTAAACCTGGGTGGTGTGAATAAAGAGATCATGTTCACATTTACTCCGGAAGCCAAAATAGGAGATTGGGTAATAATGCATACAGGATTTGCGTTGAATGTAATCTCTGAAGAAGATGCAAACGAAACATTAAAAATATTTGAAGAAATGGCACTGCTTGAAGATGATTGATCTATCAAAATATCGCGATCCACAATTAATAAAAAGAATCGTAGAAGACCTGCAAAATTGGGATAAACCGACCAAGATAATGGAAGTATGCGGTTCCCACACAATGGCAATTGGCCATTGGGGAATCAGAAAACTTCTTCCGAAAAACATTTCATTGATCTCCGGTCCGGGTTGCCCAGTTTGCGTTACACCCTCTTCATTAATTGATGAACTAATTAAAATGAAAAATGTTACGATCGCCACTTTTGGTGATGTTCTTCGTGTTCCTGGAAAAGATGAAACTCTTGAACATGCTCGTGCCAGAGGTTTGGATGTGAGAATAGTTTACTCACCTTTGGAAGCATTAGAAATGGCAAAAGAAAAGGAAACAATTTTTGTGGGTATTGGGTTTGAAACTACCATCCCGGGAATTGCGCAAACTATCCTAATGGCAAAACAACAGAAACTGAATAATTTTTCAGTCTTCCCCGCTTTCAAACTTGTTCCACCTGCCTTAGAAGCACTTCTTTCTGCTGAGGATATCAAACTGGATGGATTTCTCCTGCCGGGTCATGTAAGTGTTATTATCGGTTCTGAATCCTATATGCTCTTACCTGAGAAATATGGAATTGGTGGTGTTGTTACAGGATTTGAACCGTTGGATATTTTAACTGCAATAAAGATCATTACCGAGCAAGTTAAACATAACAAACCGGCAATCGTAAATGAATATAACAGAGTCGTAAATATTGTTGGAAATAAAAGTGCACAGAAAGTTATTGATACAGTCCTTAAAACAGAAGATGCTCTTTGGCGTGGAATCGGCTGGATTCCTGATTCAGGATTGGGAATTCGAGATGAATATAAAGAATTCGATGCTTCTAAGAAATATAATATTACACTAAAGGAAGAAGAGGGAAATAAAGGCTGTAGATGCACGGATGTTCTTAAGGGAATAATCATTCCACC
>JAGLPW010000100.1 GCA_023137125.1 Candidatus Cloacimonadota bacterium
AAAAAGGTAATGACCAATCTCTTGAAATATTCTAATTAATTAAGAGGAGTTTTAATTATGGGTTATCAACAAATACTAATGTTGGTTTTGGGTGTTATTATCATTGGCCTATCTGTCGTAGTAGGGCTTACAATGTTTACCCAACAGATGGTGAATATCAATCGTAGCTCGATTATTTCCGACATGAACATTTTTGCCGGAGTTGCTGGTGCATATTACAAAACTTCAGCTAATTATGGTGGTGGGAATAGAATTTGGGATGTAGATAATATGGGTTTCTGGTTCGGACATAATTACGATGCTTCCAATAACTCGATCTCAAATGATAATGGAACTTATATATTCTCAGCAGAAGGTGATGTGTTAACAATTGTGGGAACCGGAACTCAAGTTGGAAATGACGGCAGTGAGAATGTGCAGGCAACATTACAGCTTACAGGGCAGAACGGCGAGATCGTAACTACGATCAATAATTAATATATTCTAACTTATTTTATAGGAGGTAGATATGAATATTCAGTATTCCATTTTATTTATGTTTATTGTAGGATTTTTTTTATTGTACATTGGATTGAGAATTATAATAGGTAGAAAACCAATTATAATGAACTCAAAATGGCTATTTGCTATGATAATAATTATGTATATACCTTTATTGATCATACCAACAGTAATAGATTTTCTAAATAGTGAGGTTGTTTATTTTAAAACCAGTTTAGTATTTGTACTCTTTATTGTATTAGTAGTTTATATGGGACGAATTTTAAATGGTTATCAATTAATTGGAATTAATGGAGATACTTTTCAAGAATGTCTATCTCATAGTCTTGATAATTTAAATATTGAATACGAAGAAAAACTTAATAAAATAATTATTCCCAGCAAAGATCTAACAATTTTATGTTCAATGCAATCTTGGGTTGGTCAGGCTCAAATTCAGTTTAAAGGGGATAAAGATAAGAAATTTACTAAATCTCTAATTAAAGAGATAAAAAGATATATAAGAACTAATGAAATTATACTAATGAAAATGCCGGCATTCTTTTTTACTATCGTGGGAGTTGTAGCAACAATAATGTCAGTATATTATGTTTTGAAGATCTAGGGGAAGAGCGGGGATTATTTCAAAACTGCTTCAATTTCAAAATTTGCTAAAAACTGCTGATCACCTGAAGATAAAATCGCATTTGGTCTTTTGTATTCCAGTGGTCAGAAACTTTAAATTGTAATTCAATATCTTTTAATACGTTATATTTCAGTACAAAATAAGAATAAACACCATCACCCTTCAAAATAGAATTCTGCATAATTCCATCCACGTTGTGCTCATACATGTAATGCAAAACATCCGAATGATACACAGAAATCTGACCAATAAGTATAAGCTTATCAATCTTCCATTTTATCTCTTCATAAGCTAGAATTCCGCTCTTGTGAATATTGTCGTTTGGTAGATATTCTGATAAAAATTCACAACGTGTTTTGAACCTGAAATTATTTATATTCTGCCACCAGTCAACCCTGATAGTAGTTCTCTCAAAATCACGGATCTTCGCTTCATCCAACGAAATATATTTTTCTTTATCTTTATGCTGAACTGTGATGCGTAGACTATTTGTTTTAAAATTTCTTTCAAGCTGAATAAATTGTTCGCTGCCAACGGTCGACATTTTTTCAAAATAACGAGTTTCCGGAAAACTCCACAGATCGAAATAACAATTGATCTTAGTTCTTTCAAAAGGGATTATCGTCATATCGTAATATAATCCTACTTCATTATCAAAGCGGCTTTGTGAGGAGAACGGATTGCCGTGCCAGGTTGGAAAATCCTTTTGATAATAACGAATTAGAAGTAAATGGCGCAACTTGTTCTCTCCGAATTTACAACCCATAACTCCAGCAATTTTATCTTGAGTAAAGCCGATTTCCCCAAAAGTAGGGAAGCCATTTCTATTAATAATGAAGTCAGCGGAAATGGCTGAATAATCACTTTTACGAGCCGGATTACTAAAGTCATGATCAAAATTTATTTTGGCAAAATTCAGTCCGAATGAATGATCTGACAGAGAATATTTTGCTGCTAAGCCATATATTATTTCCTGTACATTATCCTTCTTCACTTCATCAAGATGTAAGCCGCTTTCATTAAAAGATGTAATGCCTTCCAGTGTGTCTAGATTGGCACTGAGAGCAGTTCTAGAGAAGAATGGAATAATATTGAAAGATGATAATTCAATATTCGCTGCAGCACCTTCAAGTTCCCAGATCTCATAAGAACTTGTGTAGGGTTTTATCAGGTTGAATTTTTTAACAGGAACAGAAGTAGCAGCTCCACTTTTAGACATCCCCAGTTTTGGAGCAAATAGAATTCCTTGCCCCAAAGCAAGTCTATATTTCCCGATCAGAAATTTCTTCAGATTATTAGCAGAATATTCCATAAAATAGGAATAGAAATCGAGTGGATCTTTCTCACCTTCATCTTTCTGACTGATAAAACCAAATTTGAAATTATTGAATGTAAGAATTGTTTTCTGGAAATATCTCAAGGTTGATGAAAAATATTGTTTTGGCTGATGGAACTCTACTCGGGATGTTTGTTTTAGTTTTAGATCAATTGAAGACTCAAATGTGATGTAATCCTTCAGTTCTCTAATTGTAATTGCTTCGATACCAATTACAGAAAGATCTTCCAAGTTAGCTATTTTTTGTGAACTACGAGAATGAATTATTTTTTGAATATCCTTTTCAGAAAGCCAGGGTAATAGATTGAGTTCACCCTCAGTAATTGTGTTAATATTTACAGGATTTCTTTTGATGTTTTGCAGAAACTCCATAAGTTCAGTAGGATGGTAGGTTTCATCTTCTTGTGATAAGATCAATTCCAAAGCATCTTGTGCTGCCAGTTTAAAAATGATAAACATGAAAATAAGTATTATTTTAGTACGCATAATTTATTGATATATAATGGTTAAGTGAAAGATATTGATGTGTACGGATACTGTAGCAAATACTAAAATCTTTTAAATTGAAAATAGCACCAACTCCTATTCGATCAGGTTCATATTGGTAACTCGTTAGAATTGTAAGAACTTGATGAACGTCATATCTGCCTGCTATTTTAAAGGCAAAATCGAAATCTGTCTCTTTTTCTAATCCAACGGATAATCTGCTCTTTTGCGTAATAGAAAAACAAGATTCCCATAAATATATAATAGGTAGTTGCACTTCTAAAAACGTTGAGTGAGTTATGTTGTGTACACTTAATCCTGTTGAGATATTTCCCTTTTGCCACAACAATCCGATGTCTGCAAGTAGAACAGAATCCTCATGATATTCTTCAACCATATTATATAAATAACGAATTGATGAGCCAATTGTGAATTCTTGATGAGTGTAGTTTAATGTGAACATACTGCTGCTTTCTTTGTAGAGTGGGTGAGCAAGAAATGAATTCCCAATATGAAAACCGAAATCGCGGAATTTGTATTGAACATGAAAATTGTAGTAGGGAAGATCTTCCAAACTAAAGAGATAAGTTGCGGAAGTTTCTATTCCAGGAAGTGAACAAGCCGGATTGCTTTTAACAGCCGAAGGAGAAGGAAGGATCAAGACTAATCCGGAAGTTGCATTTTGAATAGCGGATGAAGGGAGATGTAGATCAATAGCAGATAAAGTTGTAGAATAGATTAAGAAAATGACAATAAATAATTTCATAGTTACCTCATTAGAATATATTAAATAAATAGCTCTTCTTGATCAAGAAGTTGAAAAAAAGGGTGTATATTTTTGTTCGAAATTAATTTACATTATTTATCTGGAATGCATCTGTCTTCATATTATATGTGAAAATAATATTTATCGGTGAACCGTTTGAATATGTGTTACCAACGCAATTGAATATTACAGTATGATCTCCACCATTTTGTATTTCATAAGTGGCATTAATAGTAGAAAATGTATTATCATTAGTTTGATAATTATGACCTATATAAATTCCTAATTTATCTAAATTATTGTTTCCGCCGCCGCCACCACCACCCGAAAGATGTAAAGGCTTTCCACCGCCACCTTGTTCACGAGGGGTATTCCACCATGCTTTTGATACATTTGAAAAATAGTTCAATTCAGATAAACAAAGCTGTCGCGCCGCTTTGACGTTTTCCTCCGAAAAATATTGTAATCCAACCGCTATAGCGATCACAACAATAACAATTCCCATGATAATCATAAATATCTGTGAATTACCCATATTATTCCCCTCATAAAATTATTCCAAAAATAATGGAATTTTTAATAAATATGCAAATTCTATTTTATAAAAAACTTTCTTTAAAATTAACCTATATTTTTATTTCTGTTTCCACATCGAAGAAATGAGCTTTTTTCATATCAAATGTAATAGGAATATTCTCATCCATCTTTGGAAACTTTTTAGGATCGAATCTGGCAGTTAATTTTGCATTTGCAGTTTTTAAGAACACAATAAATTCATTTCCCATAGGTTCTACAACTTCACAAAGAGCTTTTGCCTTCTGCGGAAATTCTGCCATCTGATCATATTCGGCATCATAAATATCTTCCGGACGAATACCCATTATTATATCATTTCCGATGTAATTTTCCAATCTTTTAGTATCAGGAATTTCCATTTCAAAATTTTCTGTAACAAAAAAGAACTTATTGCCTTTTGCTGTGATCTTTCCTCTTAATTGATTTATAGCAGGGCTTCCAATAAATCCGGCTACAAATAAATTGCTGGGTTTGTTATAAATATTCAATGGAGAATCGATCTGGTGAATTATACCATCTTTCATTACGACCATTTTATCTGCCATGGTCATTGCTTCTACCTGATCATGTGTTACATAAATTATGGTAGTTTTAAGTTTCTTGTGAAGCTTGATGATCTCTGCACGCATCTGAACACGGAGTTTTGCATCGAGATTTGAGAGCGGTTCATCAAATAGGAAAACCTTGGGCTGGCGCACAATTGCTCTTCCGAGAGCTACTCTTTGACGTTGCCCACCGGAAAGTTGTTTGGGTTTTCTATCAAGCAGATCTTCAATTTCTAAAAGCGCTGCAGATCTTTTTACAATATCACCGATCTCTTCTTTTTTATATTTTCTCAGTTTGAGGGCAAAAGCCATATTTTCGTATACTGTCATATGTGGATAAAGAGCATAATTTTGGAAAACCATAGCTATATCACGATCTTTGGGAAGTACATTATTAACAATTTTATCACCAATTATTATCTCACCATTAGAGATAGTTTCCAGCCCGGCTATCATACGAAGTATGGTTGTTTTTCCACAACCGGAAGGTCCTACCAAAATTACAAATTCTTTATCTTCCGCTAAAAAGCTAACCTTTTTTACAGCCTGAAAACCATTTTCATAAAATTTATCAATATTCTCTACAACTACTTTTGCCATATTATTCCTTTACAATTATTATAATAAATTACTCAAATTAATTTAGTTAAATTGTCAAACAAAAAACTTTATTGCATTAAACAGAGCAGAATGTTGATTAAATTTTCTGTGCTTCACCAATCATTTGGATAAGTTTTTCCGGGTTCTGTGAGCCGATCAGTAATCGCTTGCCATTTGAAAGTTCCAACTCTACACCCAAATTACCGCTCACATTATACGCCCAACCTTTTTCTGATGACCATCTAATACCCCAACCTCCATAATCCGAGATAGGTCGATATTGAGATACTTTATAACTATTCAAATCCTTGAATGGAATGATACGAGAATACAGTGGGAAGAAGCGAATGTGGGTTCTATTTTTATTTACTTCAACAGTAAGTTTTACACAGTAGAAAAGTAAAGGGATGCCGATCCCCAATGCAATCCAGGTAATCCACATCACGGAGTCGGGTGCGGGATTATTTCCAAAGGATTTTCCAAAAACAATTTGTTGAAAAAAACTATACCAGCCGATTACAGCTAGCAGAACAATAAAACACCATATCCAAATTTGACGGAATTGCTGAACTTCACGATATATCACATTCTCATTAGTTTTTTTCTTCATCCTTCCTCCAAAGTTGCTGCTAATGTGTTGCGTGTGCGGTGGGAATCCGGCAGCTGCCGGATCACGCCCAAACAAACCGACCAAATCCTGAATCGTAACGATTCAGGCAAAGACCACCCAGATTAACAATTACAGATTTTTTACGTGAGTATTCAGGCTGAAATCCAATTTTCTTCAATTCATCGATCAAATATTCAGTAGCCTTCAAAGTAAAACCGCTGGGGCTGGGAATACGGCACAATGTTTCAGTTTGGTTTACTGCCAAATCAATATATTTTTTCTTCAATTTCATGGAATCTCCAATTTCTAACCGTATTGAATATCACTTTTTAGAATGGAATACAATTTCAAATCTATAAATTCATCATTAATAAAAATCTTTTCCCGCAACACGCCCTCTAAGTGCATACCTGCTTTATCCAGAACCTTGCCCGCTGCTCTATTCTTTTTCAAGCAGAAAGCTTCAATTCTATTGATATCGGTTTCGTCGAAAATGAAGGCAATTACCTTAAGTAAAGTTTCCGTCATTATCCCTTGCCTGTGATGACTTGGAAGCAGCATATAATGAACTTCAACACATTTAAATTCATCATCGTAGTTAAACAGCTTTATAATACCAATCAACTTACCACTTTCCTTGAGTTCAATTCCAAAGCAACTCGGTTGATTATTATGGTAGGAACCTATAATTTCATTTAAATACTCAGTAATTTCGTTCATATCATCTAAATGATTCCAAACCATTTTCTTATCAATCTGAGAATTTGTAAGTAGTTCAAATAAGTCCATTTTATCTGCTTCAGAAATCTTTCTCAAGATCAGCCTTCTAGTTTCTAGACTTGGATTATAATCCATGTTCTTCTCCTCGAAATTTTCTATTTATTTACGGACAAGCATTTTTCATTTCAAAAGTAAACATTTTTTTATAACATCAGTTTTATTGTTCACAATTAGTTTATAGAAATAAATTCCTGAACTTACAGATTTACCCGATTCATCATCACCATTCCAGATGATTGAATGATTTCCTCTTGTGAATTCATTTTGTGCTAAAGTTTTGATCTTTTGACCTTTTATATTGAAAACTGATAGTTCAATTTGAGAATCATTTTGGATTGAAAACTCAATTGTTGTAGATGGATTGAATGGATTTGGATAGTTTAAAATTTGGAATTGAGTGTTAGAAATTGTTAAATCTTCAGTAATCACATAACTTGACTCATCAATTTCATATAGACAACATAATGAGTATTGTATTGTTATAAAATAAACTTTTCCAAATGAATCTTTCAATATTTTTCTTATTCCGCTTGAGTTTACTTCGATTTGTTGATTATGCATAGAATATCCACTATCTAAATTTACGATTTCTAAATTTGATTGTGAGCTTGATGTTTTCCCAAATAAGATTAATTTATCCTCTCCAAGTACATTACCCAAACGTGCCCCAATGTTTATCCACCCATTTGTCTGCAAAAATAAATCTTCTTGAACCCATATAGTGTCTGTTAAAGTCTGATTCATTCTGATAACTTGATTAATTATTTCTGTGTTTGTATTTCTTACTTTAAAGAAAAAAACAGCCCCATATTCAAAAAAATCAACATTATTTACTAACATCATAAACATTGGATAATGATACCAATAAGTATTCTCTAAGTAGTTTTCCATATAACCATAATATTGAAAATTTTCTGTTAGAATTTGTGTTTCAATATTATATTTTCCAAAATATACAGTTAGTTCTGCCCAATATCCATCTGGGAAACCATAACCGTTTTCGTTATGGCCATGTGATACCATCTCAGTTTGATTAGTATTCATTAAAAGAGAATGACCGTAATTTTCTAATGTATCTGAAAGTACAAGTGATTCATTTTCTAATGAAAGAACATAGATGAAATTAATATTTCTTTCGTGAAAATCATATCCAACCGAATAATAATTCCCAGAGATAAGAATTTTATCACCAAAATTATTTGAAGCAAATTCTACGTTATAAACAGTAAATGTTGCCCACTCAGGAACTCCAATAGTATTATAAAGAATGGATAATGAATCTAAAATAATCTGCGATTGCTCCTCTCGAAAGTAAATTTTAAGACTAGCCTCATCATCTTCGGGATCATATTCATTGATCCAATCAATTTGATAATCAATATTATTTTTTGTGAAATGGAAAATGTCTGGATTTGTATTATAAGTGTCAATAAGTTCACCGGTTAATTCGTAAACTTCGATATTGTTTGAAATTCCATATTGAATTAAAAATTCATCTTCTTCATCGTTATCATAGTCCTCAAACCAGTAATTGTTAACATTAGGATGTTCTAGTGGAAAATTAAAAAGTTCATTGAAAACTACATCAGAATTAATATTAGATATGCACATTATGAGAACAATTAATATTAATAGAATTGAATGTGTTTTCATCATCTCCTCCAACTTATTTAATTGCTGCTAATGTTCCGCGTGTGCAGCGGGATCGGAATGATCATGCTCCGAAATAAATAAAACAAGGTTTGAATCGTAAGATTCAAGCCGGAAAGAAAAATAAATCCTACCGCTGACACGCTTGTTACGTGAATAAATCATTAATACTATTTCTTTCTCTGTCTAAATATTTTTAACGGTTTGAATGTAATTGAAAATTTAAAATACCTTTGACTATCTTCATTTGGAGATAATATCCTACTATCGATGTAAGAAAGAGAAAAATTTAATTGCTTCCATGTATACGACCCTCCAAGTGTTAGAAAATGACGATCATGAGGTTTGTTGTCAATCCAGTAGTCGATTTCTTCAGAAATTTTTAGAGAAAGATCACGATATTCATTTTGTGAAAAATATCCAAGTTTTAATAAATACTTTTTCAACTTGTAGTCAGCTCCAATAAAAAAATCATTACGATCATTCATATCATGATATTCAGAGGTATGTATGTGCCTAAAATCAATATATAAATTTAGTGGAACTTTCTGCATTCTATATTTTAATCCTGATTTTATTTCCCAAGGGAAAGTGTTCTCTAAATATTTGATGTGAATCAAAGTTGCATCTTCAATAATATTCTTTCGTACAGAATTTTGAAATGAAGTTCCAAATGAAATATTCTCATTAAACGATAAAATGAGACCTATTACAGGTCTTATTAATGCAAAATCTGCTTCACTTTTAACAAACTGGTGATTTCCATAAATATCAAAAAGAACTAAGGGCTGTTCAGAATTATACATTTCGATATTAAGACTTGCACCTAATTGGAAATTGTCATTTACTCGATAAGATAATGGGATATTTATTGTTGAACAGGTTTTCTTGAGGTAACCATGAAGAGTATCAACTGGAGCATAATAGTAGTCATAGATAATTACAGGTCCTAACTCAGCATTAATGCTATGCTTTTTTCCGAAAAAAAGTCCGATTTGATAATCCTCGTTTATGCTATATGCTAAACCATATGCTGTTCCCTTTCGATATTGTGAAAATTCTAAATTGTTATAATATTCATTTAAAAAACCTATATTATTTTTCAAACCTAATTCATAATAAAATTGAACTTTATTTTCAATATGTAATGATGCCGGATTTAATAATGTTGATTCAATACCGCCCATGTCTGCAACCCCGGAATAACCTCTTCCTGCAGCATCAGCTCCAAGAAAATTCTCTGAGTAGTAATCGCAAAAGGGATGATAAGCATAATTAATATCATCTGAATCAAATGTGAAGGCAATAATCAACTTCGGTGATAAAACTAACAATACAAACAAAAAACATCTAAACAATCTCATTAAAAAACTCCTTTATCTTATAATTTTATTTCACGTAACATATGCACGCTGCGCCTATTTTTTTATGGCGCATAACCAACCTATAGTTACTAGATTTTATGGCGTCATAACTTTTAAATTTGGAGTTATGACGCCATTAATTATCATCATCTAAATCAATCTCGTCTAAGGGACTTTTAATCTTGTTTAATCCAACGGATGTAACATGAGTATAAATTTCAGTTGTCTTTGAACTACGATGTCCTAATATCTTTTGAATATACCTCAAATCATCTCCTTGCTCCAATAAATGAGTTGCAAAACTATGCCTTAAAGAATGCACTGTTGCAATTTTACTAATTTTACTTTTTTGTAAAGATTTTTTGAAAATATTTTGAACACTTCTTTTACTATATCGTCCGTTTTCTAAGCCTTCAAACAACCATACTTTTGGTTTATATCCTTTATAGTATTCTCGAAGCATTGGTAACAACTCTTTCGACAAGATCGTTGTTCTATCCTTCCTGCCCTTACCTCCACGAATGTAGATCAGTTTTCTCTCTGAATCGATATCTGCAATTTTCAGATTTACTAATTCACTTAACCTCAATCCTGCAGAATATATTGTTGATAATATTGCTTTGTGTTTTATATTATTAGTGCAGTTAATTATCTGTTTTACTTCTAGTTTGCTAAGCACAATAGGTAACTTCTGTTCTTTATTTTTAGGAATTTCAAAATAATATTTTTTCGTTTCTCTCCTTAAAATTTTCTCAAAATAAAACTTAATTGCACTTATCACCTGTTTCTGATAAGAAAAAGAAATTTTCTTTTTTTCCAGTAAGAACAACATGTAATCTTTAACATTCTCATCAGTCAACTCTAATGGATTAATTTTTGAGTAAAAGTTGAAAAATCGAATTATCTGTTCTTTGTAGATCACAATAGTATTTTCACTGTATCTCTTAAGAATAAGCTGATCACTATAATCTTTCAATGCTTTTTCATATGGAGATATACTCTTTATCTCTTTTTGGGGCTTGGAAGGGAATAGTTTTTGGAATAGTTTTAAGCATTCTTTGGTTTGCGGCATTACCCAGCTTTGTTGAGGTCCACTGAAATAACAGCCCGGAATTGAAACTGCCTGATCTTTTCTGAACTCAAATGAGGATACTTCAATTTTTAATCTGTTCTTTGAAATCGGTGTTAATTGATATTCATCAGTTTTTAATTTATCCATCTTTATTTCCCATTTCACCTAATACCTTACACCTAGCACCTTACACCTTACACCTAACACCCAACACCTAACACCCAACACCCAACACCCAACACCCAACACCCAACACCTCATGCCTTCTTATACATCCAAATTATCTAATGGACTTTTTATGGCACTCAAATCTCTTTTACTAACTCTCAGGTATTTCATTGTTGTTTTAGAGTGTTTATGACCAAGCATCTGCTGAATGTAACGGATATCCACACCTTTTTCAATCAAATGAACCGCGAAAGAATTTTTTAGGATTGAAAGTGTTGCAGGCTTGGTTATCCCACTTTCTTTTACTGCGATTTGAAATGTCTTTTGCAGATTCCTTTTTGAATAGCGTATTCCTGGTTTACTTTCAAATAACCAATTACATGGTTTATACATTTTGAAATATTCTCGCAATAACTTCAGAATCTTATCAGATAGAACTACATATCTGTCTTTATTACCCCGTGCACTACTGATGAATATTCTCATGTTAGTGGAATCGATATCTTTTATTCTTAAATACGTTAGTTCACTGGGAGACAGTCCCGCAGAATAGATAAGAAATATCATGCATTTATCTCTTAAATTGTTTATATTTTTTAGAATTTTACTAACTTCTTGTTCGTTTAAAATTTTTGGAATCGTTTTAGCTCGACGTGGACGAGGAAGATAAAACTCATCGATCTCTCTGTTTATAACATAATAATAATAAAACTTAATTGCATTTATTGCATTGTTTTGGGAAGAGGCGGAATACTTTTTCTCTTCAACTAAATACAAAACATATTGTCGGATTTCATCGAGAGGGATCTCTTCCAGTTTTGAATTTTCAAAGAATTTCAGGAATTGTTGGAAATACTGCCGATAAGTTTTTACTGTAGCTTCATTGTAGTTTTGTAGTTTCATTGCTCTTAAGTATTTTAGCATAATATCATTCATAAAAGTTTTTTCTCTTGTTAGTTTATTAAAAATCCTCATTTTCAAAAATAATATGTTCTACTGCTTCTTTTCTACTTGCAAAATCTAAATTGAATAAGATGTTATTAACTGTCAATTGGAAAATAGTTCAAGCTTAGTAACCCCTAACCCCTAATTCCTAATCCCTAACTCCTAACCCCTAACTCCTAATCCCTAACCCCTAACCCCTAACCCCTAATCCCTAGTATGTTCTTCTTTCTTGATTATCAGCATCTCAATAATGAGAAGTAATATTGCTGCAAGCAGCAGATATTTCCATAATTCGAAACCGTAACGTGACTGCAGAATATTATTTTCCCAATCATCATTTAGGAACTTCAAGTTTTTTATATTTAATTCTTCCCATCTGCTGAATTCACTTTCGGTATAATCTAAATTCACAGCTATCATACTGTTATCATTCACATAAATTCCGGTTGTTATTGGAAAATGATAACTTTTCTTTGTTGTTATCATTGCACCATCCGGAAGTGTGAGATCAGGTGAATTAAGGGGGATTTTATCTCCAAGTGTAAATGAGTTATTAACGTGCTCACTTGTGAATTGTAAACAATTATAAGCAAACACAGGGAATACCGGATCCAGCAAGAAGTGGCTTTGTATACTTTTTATATCAAACAGCCAGAGAATGGAATTCTGGTGCTCTACAGCAATAGGGAAATCCTTTGATCTTAGTAAAATATTGGAACTGCTTTTCACTTCCCAAAAATCTCTTATCTCAATGTTGTTCATGTCTTTCATCATTTTAGTGGTTGGATGGAACTTATTTATCTGATCTATGTTATTACTTTTACTATTAAATTTCCGGAATTTGCAGTTAAAGAATTCTGAAACAAAGTCCTGCTGATCTTTTGATAGGTTTTCATCTGCGATAAATAATATTTTGCGTTTGTTATCTTTTAATTTTCTAAAGATAGATATCATCTTTGCAGAAAGACCCTGTTTTTTATAAATTATAATATTCTCAAATTTCTGCAAACTTTCATAATTTATATTTTCATTAGTTATTATCGACACAATTTCAGTGTAGATCTCTAAAATTGATTCAAGGGCTACTGGTATTGTCTCCACATCGGAAATTATTGCTACTATAGGATTTGGTTCAAGATAGAAGCTGAAATAACTTCGGTTGTCAAAGATCAATCTTTCATTCTTCACAGAGGCATATCCCCAGTGCCAGCCAGGATTTTCTATTTCGAGTGGGAGGGAAAGCCTTTTCTTTTGTCCTGGAAGCAGATCTGTTGCTTTTTGGGATACTGTGTTCCCATCAATAAATAGTTCATATATCACATCTTGCTGCGGATATTTAGAGTTATTAACCAGTTCAATCTCGATCTGTTTTTGCATACTGCGATTCACGATCTCATGTTTGATAGATGCATTCTGGCAGCTTATATTATTTTTATCTTCAACAGAAGATGTAGGAATAAAAAAAGTCGGGAATTCCAATTTAGTATTAAGTTCATATTTTTGCATATCTGTAATCAAATAGATCTCTTTATTGGGAAGATGCGTCTCTTTTAGTTTTTGTTCGGCCTCTTGTAGAACGTCTTCCAATGCTAATATCTGCGGTGATATTGTGATTTCATCGATTAATTTAGCCGATAATTTTCCAATACTAATACCTGCGTGAAGTTCATTCCAATTATTGTTAAAGGTTAGCAAGACTGTATTATCATTTTCGCTTATCATTTCATTTATCTGATGCGCAATTTGTTTTGCTTTTTCCAGATCGGTCTGTGTATCTACCAGGTAGTTCATGCTGTAGGAATTATCAATTATCATAGCGATTGCAGTTTTTGGATGTGCATCTCCTTCTTCTAAGAAATCAGTTTTTATAGCAGGACGAGCAATTGCTAATATCGTAAACAGGATTATTAATATTCTTATAAGAAGCAAAAGCAGATTTTTCAGGTTGATCTTACGTTTTTGTTTCTGCTGGCTCTCTTTGATGAAACGGATCGAACTGAAGATTACTTTCCTTGGCTTTTTCTTGGCAAAGAGATATATCAAGATCGGTATGATAATAGCCGAACTTAATAATAGTATCCCAGAATTTAAAAAAGAGATCATAATTTATTAAAAACGAATTCCCAATATCGAACACGGAAAGTCGAAGGATGAAGTATTATATTGTTAACGATCATTGTTCCTCTTAGCCGTATCAACACTTTTGAACAGTATTGAAATCAACTCATCTGTTTCTTGCAATAATGTGGATAATTTCGTAGAAGATTGAATTATTTTTGTTTTAATTATTATTTTCAACCATACTTCAGTTTCTCTCAACTCTTTTAATGCTATTTTCAATTTATGAATAAAATCAGCTCTGGATTCAGCACTTTGAGCTTCACCGTAATTTGCAGCAGGTGAAGTTCCACTTCTCAGTATTTGAGAAGAAATGTGTTTGCCAGTTTTTGTTTCAGGAAATTGCTCAGAAAGATTAATAATTCTAACTGCATAATCAATAAAACGTTCCTGTAAATCAAACTTCTTCTTTTCTTCGTTCATTCTTTTTCCTTTTTATTTGGATGTTCCTTGTTGTAAAAGTCGGTTTGCGATAGCAAACGACTTCCTTTAGACATTGGATATTATCCTTTTATCTTTTCCCTACCTACTTGTACATTCCGTGTTGAATATTCGTTATTGGATATTCATTCTTTTACTTTATCTTTTTATCCCAGATCCTATAAGTTTTGTGAACCCATCCACCCAGGTTAGTAGCAATGCGATTCATCATCGTATTAGTCTCTAATATCCATGACATTTCAGCTTTTTCTATATTTAACTTTTTGTGCTCATTAGCTATCATAAAGTTCTTTGTATAAAAAACTGTATCTATACCGCGGTTCTGATATTCTTTTATAACACCCAGTGTAATCACACGCATTGCAGTTATTTTATTCTTTCCAAAAAGTGCATAGAATATTCCAAATGGGAAAAGCTTTCCTTTCATCTTCATGAGTATTTGATTGTAATCCGGCAGAGCTACATAAAAACCGACCGGTTCATCATTTACAAAAGCCAGGTAGAAAAATTCCGGGCGTACAACATCGATCACACTATCAATTTCATAATCGAATTCTTTTTTGGTCATAGGTACAAATCCCCAATTGCATTCCCAAGCTTTTGTATAAACAGTAAAAACTGTTTGCAGATCTTTTCGCAATTTCTTCTTGTTTTTGGAAGAAAGCTCCCGCACTGTGAATCTACCTCTTTTCTGCAGTTTTTCAGTTATTCTCTTCAAACGTTCGGGAGTTGGTCTTTTGGGAATAAGATAAGCCAGCAGATCCATCTCTTTTGCTAATCCAAAACCTTCATAAAGCTTTTGATACCACTCCGAGTTGTGGGTCATCAAAATAAATGGAGGTGTATCAAAACCTTTTACCAGCAGTCCGCATTCATTATTGGTAGAAAAATTCATAGGACCGCGCATTGTATCCATTCCCTTCTTTTTCAGCCATTCATAAGCTGCTGTAAAAAGTGCATCTGCTACAGTCTGATCATTTATACTTTCAAAAAAACCGAAGAAACCAACTTTATCTTCATGGAATTTATTGTGCTGAGTATTTGTTTGTGCTGATATCCTTCCAACTACTTTTTCATCTTTGAAAGCTAAGAATAATTGAACCTCAGAATGTTCATAATATGGATTTTTCTTTGCATTAAAAAAGTTTTTCTGATCCATAATTAAAGGAGGAACCCAGTTGGGATCATTTTTATACAATTTGTATGGAAACATGATGAACTGCTTCAGTTCTTTTTTACTACTAACAGGTTTAATTTTTATCATTGTAACACCTCCTCTTTTATATTGGTCTATAAGTTCTGCATTCATAAGTATGAATTCTACAAAGTTGATTTATATAAGGCTTGATAATGTCATTTTTCATTTTGCAGAATCCTTTATAGGTTTATCATACATTCTGTAGGTTTTGTATACTTTTGCATCTAATGTGGCAGCAATTTTATTCATCATTGTGTTAGTTTCTAATATCCAGGAAAATTCTGCTTCTTTGAATGGGATCTTATGATTCTGAGCAACTTCATGTGATTTGCAATACATAACAACGTCAATTCCACGTCCTTTGTATTCATCCAGAACTCCCATAATTACAACTCTAAGCCACGGGATCTTGTTTCTATAAAGTAGGAATTTCAACCAGCCAAACGGCAGCATTTTCCCTTTCATTTTCTTTAAGACATAATTGTAATCCGGTAATGTAACAGAAAGTCCCACGGCCTCTCCATCGATCTCGGCAATGAAGATCAATTCCGGTAAAATAATAGGAAGCAGGGAGTCTACCAGAAGATCGAATTCCTCGGCAGACATAGGAACATAACCCCAGTTATCTGACCATGCTGTTTCATAAATTGTGAATATTTTTTCTATATCTTTACGAAGTTTTTTCTTATTTTTAGTTTTCAGATTTCTTACGGTGAAATGACCTCTTTTTTCAATTTTATCGGATAGCCTTTTCAACCTATCCTGCGGGGGTTTTACCTCTATGTTATATGCAAGAAGATCCATGGATTTTTCAAATCCCCAATTTTCAAATAATTTAATGTAGTATTCAGGATTGTAGGTCATCATTACAATTGGGCTTTTATCAAATGCATCCATCAATAACCCGCATTCATCGTTTACAGAAAAACTGGCAGGTCCACGCATCACATCCATCCCCTTATTTTCAATCCAATCACGTGCAGTATCAAAAAGTGCATTTGCTACTTCCTGATCATCGATACTTTCAAAGAATCCAAAAAAACCAATTTTATCTTTATGCACTTTATTATGGTTTGTATTTGTCTGAGCAGAAATCCTGCCAACTATCTCTTTACCTTTATAGGCTAGGAAAAGCTGGACTTTAGAATGTTTGAAATATGGATTTTTATCCGGATTGAAAAAAGTTTTTTGATCGCTAATGAGCGGAGCAACCCACGAAGTATTTTTCTTATATAATTCAAAAGGAAACTTGATAAATTTTAGCAAATCTTTCTTATTATGAACTTCTACAATTTTAATCACATTTATCCTCTATTTATCTTAGTATGAATCTGTTATAAAATTGTCATCCTGAGCGGAGCCGAAGGAGAATGAGCTATGAACCATATTTTAATCTATCTCCTTTTCGTAAATTGTATAGGTTTTGCTGTCTTTAGCTTCAACCATTTCAATTAGCCGGATAACCATTTTATTATCTTCCAGTACCCAGCCCATATCACAATATTTGTATTTAGTGCCGGAGTATTGTTTTTGTTTCCATAACATAACACCATCTAAACCCAGACGTCGGAATTTGGGCTTAACTCCCAGATAACCCAAACGGAATCCCTTGGTTTTCTTTGCACCCAAAATCATTTTAATAGCTCGGATCAATTCCATGTGCCTAAAAGAGCCAATACGCTCTAGATTTTCCGAGACATTAGGAACACCACCAAAAAAAGCTGCAGGTTCGCCTTTTATGTATAGAAAAATGAATAATTTCTTATCCATGATAAGCATCATGTCGTCAATTATCTGATCGAATTCTTCCTGGGTGAAAGGGACAAAACCGTAATTATCATTCCAGGCTGCATTGTAGATTTCCAGCATTTCTTTCTTGCGAACATCAAGCGGTCGTGCTCCCCAATCTTCGATCGTAACATTAAATCTATCAATTATTTTCTGACCTAAACGCTCAAGTTTATCTTCCATCGGACGACTTGGATCTTGTTCCCACGATAATACTTTTTTTGTAGTTTTAAATCCCAGTTTTTCTATCATAGAAGAATAATATGGTTTATTATAATGATAATACATTACAGGTCTGGAATCAAACCCTTTAGTAAGGAAACCGGGCGTGGCATCATTTACTGGGAGATTTTGCGGACCGCGCATTGTATCCATTCCCAGCTCTTTCAAGAAGTTTATTGCAGCATCTGTTAGTATCTTTGCAACAGCTTCATCTTCGATGCATTCAAATTGCCCGAAAAAGCCAACTTTGTCTTTCCAACGCTCATTATGTCGGTAGTTTGCAAATGCGTTACAACGACCTATCACTTTCCCATTTTTCTGAACCATGAAAAAACGCATTTCTGCATGTTTAAAAAAGAGATTTCTAGGTTCGAAAAATCCGGTTATCCCAATTAGTTTAAAGCCTAAATATTCGTAATCTAATAGCGGAATATATTGAGGATCATCTTTATAAAGTTCCCAATGATAATCTACAAATTGCTTCAATAGTTTTCGTTCAGCTTTACTTTCATTTCCAAACGATATCAATTCGATTCCATTATGTTTTGTTCTTTCTATCATAATTTCCCTCTCTCAAGTTGGATAGAGCTTAAATATTTAAGCTTGTTATGAACTTGCTAGATCTCACCTAATTTTTTTGAAACAATAAAATTTATGATTCCCATTAATAACGCTGCAATGAACATTTTTGCCAGTAAGGCAGAATCATTTTCAAAGAAGAAATTAACGAATGGTGGCAGCATGACAACCATATATTGTGCAAAGCGCACCTGTTTGAAAACCATAACAAGAATTATAGCCAGAACCGCTATTATCATCATTGGGTATGGAGCGAAGTATAATATAAATCCGATATAAGTAAAAAAGCCTCTGCCACCTTTAAAGCGGTGTGTTACAGGCAAACAGTGACCTATAACCATGAAAAAACCCAAAGCTAACAAATGGTTATTAGTTCCGATATTTCCAATAACATCAGTTATGGGTGGATAATTTAATAAATAACTTAGCAATACAATATAGAAATACATCTTACCAAAATCAACTATTCCCGTAAATATACCGAGTGTCTTATCAATATTGTTATAAATATTCTGTGTGTCTGGGTGTCCCGTTCCTACTTTATAAACGTTTATATTTTTATATGATTTTGCAATAAGCTTTGCAGTCGAAAAACACCCTAGTAAATAAGATATAATCAACAAAAAAACAAATACTATCATCGATAACATATTCCCTCCAAATTAATAATTTCTTGTGCCAAAGATCGCAGTTCCAATACGGATTATATTTGCACCTTCTTCAATAGCGATCTCAAAGTCATTTGTCATTCCCATAGAAAGGAATTTCATCTCTACATTTGGAATTTCAGAAGTTTTAATTTCATTAAATAATTTACGTAATTTTATAAAAGATTTTCTTATTATTTTTTCATCATGTGTAAACATACTTATAGTCATCAATCCTTTAATCTTAATATTTTCCAGTTGGCTTATGGATCTAATAAGCGGCAAAGTTTCATCCGGTGTTATGCCGAATTTATTTTCCTCACCAGAAGTATTTACTTCTATCAATACATCCTGTATAATTGAGTGTTGTTTTAGATAATTGTTCAATTTATTTGCTGTTGAATATTTATCTATTGAGTGAATAAGAGCTGGTCTTAGCTTCATTAGTTTATTTATTTTGTTGGATTGCAAATGACCGATAAAATGAAATTCTTTGAATTTTCCTATAAGAGAAGGTATTTTGTCTTCTGCTTCCTGAACTTTGTTTTCACCAATGAATTCAATATTATTAGAGAGTGCTTCTTCAATTGTTTCTATCGATCGTGTTTTGGTCACTGCCAGCAACTTTATGTCTTTGGGGTCACGGTTTACCTTTAATGCAGCTTTATTTATCCTTTCTCTAATTAATTCTATGTTTTCATATAAAGACATTTTATTCCCACTTATATTAATTAATAATAAAAGGAAATTAATTAGAATTATATGTCAAGCAAGAAAAAAACAGCCGTTCCTGTGTTTTCCGGAACGGCTGAAGAATTCAATATTGATAATTACTTAAGCAAGATCATTTTCTTTGTGCTGGTGTAGCGTCCGCCTGCTTCAAGTTTATACAGATAAATACCGGAAGATACAGGTTTCCCACTATTATCAGTTCCATTCCAGACAACTGACCCTTCGTCTTCGCTCAGGGTGACTGGCAAAGTTTTAATTTTTTGTCCTTTTAAATTATAAATTTCAATTTGTGTATTTTCGTGTATATTCGTGGTTTCAAAACAAATTGTCGTTGTTGGATTAAAAGGATTTGGATAGTTGTACATTTTTATATCGGAAGTTGGAACAACCTCATTTTCAACGTGAGTATAAGTTGAATCAGAAAGTGTAATATCATCTATCATCAAGCCAAATCCGTCAGGGATATCATCATTGGAATGCAGTCCAATACGAAGTTGAATGGTTTCATCAGCTAATAAAGAGAGGTCATTATAGCCACTCCAGTTACTGGAAAAATATGACCAATTACTTACAGAGCCGGTAAATACAACATTTTCAAGTTCAGGATCTCCCAATGGATTAGAAATAGAATTCCAATTTGACCAGATTACAATAGGTGGGTCAGGTGGAAAATTGTATACTGCTGTAATATATCTTACTTCAACCGAAAAATAATCGCAATCTGGAAAAGAAATTTCATCCAGTTCAGTTTTTATTTTCATATCAAAATAGATGTTACCTTCTGCCGGTAGGATAATATCTGCACTAGAAATGTAATTATGCATATTCGGATTGTATAGTAATGTTTCAGCATCAAAGCAACCAAGTGCATAAAGCGGGGAAGGAGCACTAGGATCTTCCAGAACATGCCATAAATCTCCACCTTTTTCAGTATTGGAATAACTTATAAATCCGGTTTCATCTTCTCCATAATTTACATAAACTCCAGCTATATCAATGTTATCTATAAACAAGCCGGTTAGTTCCGGATTTGACCCGGTAGATGTATTTGGATCAGACGCAAAAGCAAAACTGATTATCACTTCACTACCTAGATATGATGTTGGAATTGAAATTGATGTTGATATCCAGTCTGTAGAGCCACCCCATCCCGGAATTCCCGGTATCCCATCGGGATCTTCATTATGTTCAAAGCCAAAACTATATAAACTTGAGCTATTGTAAGCTGGGGTGCAATCAGTTAGGATCTCTGCTTCAGAATACTCTTCATCTGTATTTCTGATGCGAACATTAAATCCATCCCATCCATCAAATTCACCATTATTACCCAATTCTTCAATTGCTCTGTATTGATCAAAAACTAAAGTTAAATCTCCCGAAGCCGGTAATGTTATTACAGGTGTATCCAAAACTTGATACCAGCTATCATCATAACCACCGTTTGGAGAAATATCTTCATCTGCCATTCTCCATGATTTTCCAGTTCCACCAAAAGCATTGAATGTGCTGGTGTTCCAAAAAGAGCCCGGATCAGTAATATCGGTAGTCGTCCATGAATCAATTCCATTTTCAAAATCTTCTATAAAGATGATGTTTTCAAACCTGGCACTGCTTTGAGAATTTTCAATTGGTTTAGCTTGTACAATTGTTACATCTTTAGCAAATAGCAATAAGCCTGCAGAAAGCAGGCTTATTATTAATAAAATTTTCTTCAATTTAGTATCCACTTTCATAATGGAAATATTATGCATAAATTATTCCAGTTCAGAGATATATTGTACAAGGTCTATAACTCTGTTGGCATAGCCGGCTTCATTATCATACCAGCTTAGTATCTTAATAAAATTACCATTAACCATTGTCACTTCGGCATCAAAAATAGAAGAAGCAGGATTTCCAATTATATCCGTTGAAACGATAGGACCTTCAACATATTCCAAAATTCCTTTCATTCTATTTTCTGATGCTTCTTTCATTAATTTATTTATCTCTTCTTTATTTGTTTTTCTATCGACGATGATAGAAACATCAACAAGTGATCCGGTTGGAGTTGGAACCCTTACTGCCATTCCATCAATTTTGCCTTTGAGTTCTGGAATTACTTTTGCCGTTGCAGTTGCAGCTCCTGTAGTTGTGGGAATTATATTTAATGCTGCTGCACGAGCTCTTCTGAGGTCACTATGAGGGTAATCCAGAAGTCTTTGATCCATTGTATAAGAATGAATGGTGGTCATTAATGCAGATTCAACAGTAAAGTTATTTGTGATCACTTTCATCACTGGAGCAAGGCAGTTAGTTGTACAAGATGCATTTGAAATGATCTTATGCTCAGGCTTAAGAGTATCATCATTAACCCCCAGAACTATTGTAGCATCTACATCACCTTTTGCAGGAGCAGAAATAATTACCTTCTTTGCACCGGCTGTAAGGTGTTTGGAAGCACCTTCTTGAGATCGAAAAATGCCGGTAGATTCAACAACAACACTAATATCCAGTTCTTTCCAGGGAAGATCTTCAGGATCTCTTTCACTAAAAACCTTGATCTCAACTCCATCAACAATGATCGCACCTTCTTTAGCTTCTATTTTATTCTTCAAAATTCCATGTACAGAATCATGTTTAAGTAAATATGCTAGTGACTTAGTATCCATAAGATCGTTTATAGCAATTATTTTGTATTCCTCATTATTAAGAAATCCTCTGAAGACAAGTCTTCCAATTCTTCCAAAACCGTTAATTGCAATGTTTTTCATCTTTACTCCTTATTTATAGCAAGATTGATTTACCGGCACTACCGGTAATTTGAACTAACTCTTCTACAGCAGTTTGCATAGCTTTTTCACTATAGATAAGCCATTTGCGAGGATCAAAACGGCTTTTATCAATTGTGTAATCAGCTTCATCAATATTGGCTGGTTTTACAATTGCATCCTTTTCTTTTTCCCAATAAGCTTGAGTAGCTTTTGCGAATTCCATTTGATATCGGGTATCTTTGTTAATTTTCACAACACCGTTTTTAATCGCATCAATTTGTTGTTTGGCAGTTAATCCGGAAGCTCCATGAAGCACGATACCGGTCTCTACATTATTAGCGATCAATAGATCATCGATCTCTTTGATAAGGTCTAATTTAAGTGTGATTTGAGAACCTTTTGTCACACCATGATTTGTGCCTACAGAGGCTGCAAAAAGATCAACTTCTGTTTTCTTAACATATTCTAAAGCTTCTGAGGGTGAAGTATATAATTCTGTATCAGATACAATTTCGTCCTCAGCTCCTTTGATGTAGCCAATTTCACCTTCAACCAATACTCCATGTTTATGTGCAATTGTTACAACCTCTTTTGAGATGCGGATGTTCTCTTCAAAATCTTCTTTAGAAGCATCTATCATAACAGAAGAAACCAAGTCATTCTCTATGCAGTAAACAACAAAATCAAAATAATTTGGAGTAGCATGGTCAATATGTAATCCAACACCGGAATTCTTATATTGGGATGAGATGATCTTGATCATTGATGAGATCAATTGAGCGCCGGCTTTAATATCTTTTGTGTCACCGGCAGCGAATTTAACAGCTCCAGAACTCATTTGGAGTAATCCATCAGATCTTTGAGCTTCATATCCCTGGATAACCCCACGAATAGCACTATCAAAAACTACATTGGATGCAACAATACCAAATCTGTCTTTCTTTGCTTTAAGAAAAACTTCTTTTAGCTTATCTCCTCTGTAAAACATACTACCTCCTCATTAGATTATTATCTATTTATCTTCAAACTCAATTGAATCGATCATATCTTCTTTGTTCTTTAACGAGGAGAGCATGTACTGAGCTGATTCACTTAGATCACCTTCTGGATACAAGGTAAGGAACTTCTCAAATATTTCGATAGCTTTTTCTGTATCTTTGAGTTCCTCAGCAAAAAGGAATCCTTTCATGAACATTGCCTTGTAGTCATCTTTATTGTTTTTGTGATATTTCATTACTTCGTCATAATAGAATATCGCATCGTTGAATCTTCTTCTTTTCTGAGCAGCTTCAGCTTTATTAAAATACTCCTCAGCAGAAAGTTTTACAACCATCTTATCTGGATATTTAGTTAAGGCATATTTGGTCTCAAGTCCCTCTTTCACACTCTCAAATTTTTCTTTTGATAGTGTTTTCATTAAATTATTTTTTACTTTATCCTTTACTTCTTCAAAAGGTGTTGCAGTGGCTATTATGTCTTCAATAATTCTAAAAAACACATATTTTTCTTTTGAATTTTGGAAAACATCACTGAGTTTTCCAGGATCTGTTGCCCAAACCATATCACAATAAACCTCATCTTTTCCCATTCCCGGAATGATGCCGTTGTTATAGATATGATCTAAAATACCATTGTTAGAAGTATAAATAGAGTTTTCTGCAATAAGAGTATTGATCTCTTCATCTTTTTGCTTCTTGATAAGTTTTTTAACCGTCTTTCGCATTTTAGTTGCACTCTTTTTTGTATCAAAACCAAAAGTTTGGATCTTTCGATATGCCAAAGTACTGAATTGGTCTATGTTATCATTATAATATTTTGTTACTGCCTCATTACTTGTATCGATAGCTTCAACTACGAGAGTATTGTAAATCGTTCGTAGAGCCATGTTTCGCTTGATCTGATTTACAGTTGAAATTATCACAGGATTTTTATCCAAGCCATTTGCCAAAGCCTCTATATAAAAAACATCAGATTTAGCAAGTTCATCTACGTGACGCTTTAAACCGGCTTCTGAATGTAAAGACATCTGAGCTCGTTTTGGAAGGATATTAATATGAGCTATAATATCTCCAACTGTTCTATTGATTTTAGAATTTGAAGATGATATAACCTTTTCGTTGATAATTACTTCATTACTGTCCAGTGCCGAAATATTGATCTTTACTAAAAGGTCATAATTGATCTCAACATCCAATTTAGTGAAAAGTTCCTGTTTTTTTGCTTCTATTAAAGCGTTTTCTTTTTCTGGTTTTAATTTTGTTTCTATCATCTTCTCAGCTTCAGAAAAAGTTCGATCTTTAAATCGATCATGATTTTCAGCAAAATATGCTTTCTTCTCTTCGATCGTAATAGAGACACCATCTTTTAGTAATTCTTTTCTGTATTCGGAAAAATATGCAGATTTAATCTGATCATCTATTCTTTGTGTGAATTCTTTCTGCTCTATGACCTTATGCGATAAAGCCTCTAAGTAGAATACTTCTTCAATGCAAATCATATCGAGAAGTTCTTTCTTACCTTCGATCGTGGTATATTTAGATTTATACATTGGTGGTATTTGGGAAAGACGTTCATTAATATCTCCCATTGTAATTTTGCCGCCTTTGTAATTGGCTACAATTGTAGAATCTGCAACATCTGTTGCGGCAAATAAAGATAAAAAGGTAAATATTGCGACTAAAGTGATAATTGCTTTTTTACTAATAATTCTGTGATTCATAATTAAATTCCTCTCCATTATCCATTTTAGAGCATCACAAAAAAAAATTGACTATTTAAAGTCAAGTAAATAAATGGATGAGTTTTATAAAGTAGTTAT
>JAGLPW010000101.1 GCA_023137125.1 Candidatus Cloacimonadota bacterium
GATAAGAAAAGTTGTCTTGAAGAGATGGTCGAATTTTTGTATAAAAATAAGGTGATAATTTCTGCAGATGATTTTTTTAAAGCTATAATGGAACGTGAAAATTTAATGACAACAGGTATCGGAAGAAATGTTGCGATACCACATGCACGTTCAAATCTTGTTAAAGAAATAAATATTGCTGTTTATGTGCTTGACAATGAACTTGAGTTCGACTCGGTTGACGGCGAAGCAGTAAAAGTGATCTTTATGATAGCCGTTCCCGAAGATAAAAAGGAAGAGTATATGAAGGTTTTAAGTGGAATTTCGAACTTTCTTAGGATTGATGAAAATCGGGATAAGCTCTTTGTTGCAAAAACAAAAGATGAGCTCTTTGGAATTCTTGAGGAGATAAAAATATGAAAAAAATTCTGATCTTGATAATGATAATATGGTTATCGGTTTTTTTGGCTGCAGAAAATGAAAATGCAGGAACAAGCGGTTTTACTTTTTTAAAGGTTAATTATTCTGCCAGAGCTGCTGCTATGGGAAATGCTTATACCGGGCTTTCCAATGATGCTGATGCAGTTTTCTTTAATCCTGCAGGGCTTGTTCAAATTGAATCACCTCAGGCTTCTATAACTTATATGAGCTATCTTGATGGAATAAATTGCGGTTCTGCTGTTTATGCATACCCCATTAATGACAAAACTTCTTTAGCTGTTTTTGCCAAAGGGCTTTCTGCTACAGAAGATCGTACAATTGCAGACGAAATGGGTCAGTATGCAGGAGTTGATGGTACTTTTGGGATTTCTGATTTCATCTTTGGAATAGGTGCTGCAAGATTTATACTCGATATGCTAGATGTTGGAATTAATGCAAAATTCATACAGGAATCACTTGATGATAACTCAGCTTCAGCAGTTGTATTTGATGCTGGTATAATGCATCAATCTACAAATGAAAACCTAAAAATTGGTATTGCAATTAGGAATGTTGGAAAGCAATTAACTTATTATACAAATAATGAATACGAAGAGATTATGCCCACAACATTAACAGTTGGTTTTAATTATCATCCGAAAGATAAATTATATACTACTGTAGATATTTATAAGCCTTTAGATAATGAAATTTTCGGACGAATTGGAATAGAATATCAAGTACATCCGATTTTAGCTTTGAGAGCAGGATATAAAACTAATGCATCCGATTGGGCTACAGGTGGAGATAATGATTTTTTATCCGGAATATCTTTTGGAACAGGATTTGATCTTCATAAATATAGCTTGGTAATGGATTATGCAATTGTTTCTTATGGTGATCTGGGATTTGTAAATCAGATTTCAGTTAAATATTTATTTTAACAAAATAAAAGAACAATTCCAGTGCTGAATCTATTAAAATTATATAACTTTTCTTTGACTTGGGAAAACAAGATTCTCCCTCAAAAAATATTAGACAATAAAATTCAGTTCCAAAAATATGACCAAAATTTATTTATGAGGAATTAATGGAAAAAAAGGATTTTCTATTTGAACTAGGCGTAGAAGAAATCCCAGCTGCGTATATCGCTGGAGCTATAACAACCATAAAGGATCATTTCGAGACAAATTTAAGAAAAGCAAATCTTGATTATAATGAATTACATGTTTTTTCTACTCCACGACGTTTTGCAATTAAAATATTATCACTTCAAACTCAACAAAAAGACGAAACTATAGAGCGCACAGGACCAACTAAAGAGATGGCTTACACTACAGATGGAAAATTAACAAATGCGGCTATAGGTTTTTTGCGCGGAGCTGGAGTAGAAGAAAAAGATATCATTATTAAGCAGACACCAAAAGGTGATAAAATTGCAGTTAAAAAAGTTATAAAAGGTAAACCTGTAACTTCGATTCTTAAAAGTTTGGTATTGGATGCTGTTACTGAAATTAAATTCCAAAAGTCAATGAAGTGGGGAAGCCCAAAACTCTCTTTTGCTCGCCCAATTCGTTGGTTGCTTATATTATTTGGAACCGAAATTATAGATTTAGAATTTGAAGGTATCAAATCTGGAAATACAACTTATGGTAACCGCTTTCAGAAACTGGATAACCCGGTTGAAATTAACTCTATAGATGAGTATGAAGAGAAACTTAATAAAGTTTTTGTGATCCCGAATAGAGAAGAACGAAAGAAGATAATCCAAAAACAGATGAATGAACTATTTATGAACTCAGATGAAGAAGTAATAGAAAATAATAAATTACTCGAAATAATTACTGATTTAGTAGAATATCCAACTGCTGTTATTGCGGATTTTGATAAAAAATATCTTGAACTTCCAAAAAAGGTTGTAACTTCCACACTTTCTGAACACCAAAAATACTTCTCTGTAAGCAAGAAAGATGGAAAACTAAGTAATAAATTCGTATTCATTTCTAATGGTGATCCGCAGTACTCAAACCTGATAAGACAAGGGAATGAAAAAGTAATAACTGCCAGATTAGAAGATGCGGAATTCTTTTATAAAGAAGATACTACACAGTATTTAGAAACTTTCGTACCAAAATTATCCGAAGTAACATTCCAGCAAAATCTTGGTTCTATTTTGGAAAAAACTGAGCGAATAAAGCAAATTACCAAGTTTCTTTGTGATGACTTGAAACTTGAAGATAATATAAAAAAGCAATCTTTGCGGGGTGCATATTTGTGTAAGGCAGATCTTGTAACCTTGATGCTTGGAGAGAAAGAATTTACAAAACTTCAAGGATATATTGGACATCAATATGCTTTGAAAAGTGGAGAAGAAAGGGGAACGGCACTTGTTATAGAAGAGCATTATCAGAATGGTGATGCTGAGATGTCTTCGGCTGGTTCTGTGGTTGCTATTGCAGATAAAATTGATACCATCTGCGGAATTATCGGAGTTGATATGATACCAACTGGCTCGAAAGATCCATTTGCATTAAGACGTGCTGCCAACGGTGTTGTTCAGATAATTTCCAACAATAAATTTGAAATAAATATTCATAAATTAATAGATAGATCGTTTGAATTATTAGAAGATAAGCTGGATGAACCTGAAAATAACAAAGATGTAGTTTATGATTTTTTTAAACAACGTGTAAATTGGCTCCTGAAACAAAAGCAGATCAGCTATGATGTTATCGATAGTGTGATGCATATTGATCATTCCAATATTTCCGATCTTATTCATAGAGCAGAAGCATTGCAGGAATTAAAAAAACAAGAAGATTTTATCAAACTGGTTCTTGGTTTTAAGCGTGTTTCAAATATTATTGCCGATGTGAAGGATGCTGGCAATGTGAGGCAGGATATGCTGCAGGAAAAAATGGAACAGACTCTTTTTGCACAGTATCTGGATCTGCAAATAAAGATCAAAGAATTGCTCCCCGATAAAAATTATAAAAAGATCCTGGAAAATCTTGTTGAATACGGCAGCACGATCGATAAATTTTTTGATGATGTTCTAGTTAATGTGGAAAATACCGAGATCAAACGAAACAGATACAACATTCTATTCTGCATCCGGGAATTATTCCTGCAGGTTGCAGATCTTTCCAAACTTGTTGTTGATGGTGAAAATATTAAAATTAGAATATAAAGAGGTAATGAAAATGGCGATTCAAATTTCTCATCGGGCTAAGGCGATCAAACCATCACCTACGCTCACAGTTTCGGCTCTTGCTAAACAAATGAAAGCAGATGGTATCGATGTGATCAATTTTGGTGTTGGCGAGCCCGATTTTAATACTCCCGACTACATTAAAAATGAAGCTCATAAAGCGATCGATGAAAACTTCACACGATACACTGCATCTGCCGGCATTATTGAACTCAGGGAGGCTATCGCCGCCAAATTGAAACGTGATAACAATCTTGACTGCAATCCAAATGATATTCTGGTTTCTCCCGGAGCTAAGGCTTCCATCTTTTTTCTATTGATGACCATTTGTGATCCTCGGGATGAAGTTTTGATTCCATCTCCTTATTGGGTAAGTTATACTTCGCAAGTAGAAATGGTTGATGCTTTTCCGATATTGCTTCCCACTCGTGCAGCATCTAATTTTAAGATTTCAGCGGAACAATTGGAAGAAGCACTGGAATCTTTGAGTAATCCTAAAGCTCTTATTCTGAATTCTCCCAATAATCCAACAGGTTCTGTTTATAATAGAAAGGAATTAGAGAAAATTGCTGCTGTCTGCATAAAACATAATATTATGATCATTTCCGATGAAATTTATGAAAAGCTGATCTATGATGGGAAAAAGCATTTTTCTATTGCTTCAATAAGTGATGAGGTTCGCGAACATACTGTTCTGATAAACGGTGTTTCTAAAGCTTATGCTATGACAGGTTGGCGGCTTGGTTATGCTGCCGGTCCTGCAGATATCATTAAACGGGCAGCCAGAATTCAGGGTCATACAACTTCCTGTGTGAATTCAATAACTCAAAAAGCTGCCATAGTTGCCTTGAATGAATGTGACGGAAGTGTAGCTGAAATGCGCGAAGAATTCCAGAAACGCCGCAATTTTCTGGTAGATGAATTGAATAAGATTCCCAATTTGAAGTGTCGACTTCCGCGTGGTGCATTCTATGCAATGCCGAATATTTCCTATTACATACATAACAATAAACTTGGCATTAAAAATTGTGTAGAGATGTGTGAATATATTTTAAGGGAATATAAAGTAGCAATAGTTCCGGGTTCGGCATTTGGAGCAGATAAATATGTGCGTTTTTCTTATGCAACAAGTATGGAAAACATCGAAGAAGGATTAAAAAGATTTAAAAAAGGATTAATTGATAGTATAAGCTAATATTTATGAAAGAATTTAGAGAGGAAATGGAAAGAAGACGCCGGGAGAGAAGAGGAATGCGAAACTCTACCTGGGTCAATTTCATCATTCGGATCCTTGCTCTTGTTTTTGTTGTTATGATAATTAGATACTTTTCAGATTCAAATTCGGACAAATTTAGAAGTTGGATAACATCTACTAAAACAGATTCAGTTCAAGTTCAGGAGAATAAATGAGTTTACTTGTTGTTGGTTCAATTGCTCTGGATAATGTAGAAACTCCATTTGGAAAAGTTATTTATTCTCTGGGTGGTTCTGCGATATTTACTTCTATGGCAAGTAAGAACTTTTGTAAAAGCAGTGTTGTGGGAATTGTTGGAGATGATTTTCCAAAAGAGCATTTTGAACTTCTTGCAGAGAATAAAATAAATACTCAAGACCTTATGGTTATTCCTGGTAAAACTTTTCACTGGTCAGGAAAATATAATGACCTGAATAAAGCTGAAACACTTGATACACAACTTAATGTATTTGCCAATTTTAACCCTCAGCTTTGTGAAGATAATAAAAATTGTGATTATGTGTTTTTAGGGAATATTGATCCTGTTTTGCAAATGAGAGTCCTAAAGCAAATGAATACTACTAAGATCACCGCTTGTGATACTATGAATTTTTGGATATCCGGATCAAGACCAAAATTATTAGAAGTTATTAATAATGTTGATATTCTCTTTATTAATGAAGATGAATTGAGAATGCTAGTTGGAATACAAAATATTTTTGAAGCTGTACAAAAAGCCAAAGAAATGGGTCCCAAATTGATCGTAGTTAAGCGTGGAGAATATGGTTCTTTTGCATATTCAGATGACTTCATCTTTTTCGCTCCTGTTTATCCGGTAAGAAAAGTTGTCGATCCGACGGGAGCGGGAGATAGTTTTGCCGGTGGATTCATGGGTTATCTGGCATCAGTTGGTAATTTTGAAGAAACTACAATTAAAAATGCAATGATCTTTGGTTCTGTCACAGCATCTTTTAATGTTGAATCTTTTAGTATAGACAAACTGAAAAAAATTAGTATGAATGATATTTTGGCAAGAAAAGAGATAATGGAAAAAAGTATTCGATTTTAGGAGGTAGAAATGAATAATAGTTCAACAATTAGAGGTTTTGCTCGAGAATCTTTAACCGGGAATTGGTTAAATGCAATATTAGCTTATTTGATTGTTGCTGGTATCACATCTGTTGTCAGCTCGGCTTACGGTACGGTTTTTCTAGTAGCAGGTGCATTGTTATTTGGTTTGTGTTTGTATTATTTAACCTTAATAAGGGAGAAAACCGGTGATTTTAATTTGCTGTTTAAAGCATTTTCATTTTCAGGACAAAACCTTGGTTTATTCGGGAAAACATTAGGTGTGTATCTGCTTATGAGCTTATATATATTTTTGTGGTTATTATTGCTAATTATACCTGGCATAGTTGCAGCTTATTCCTATAGAATTGTATTTTATCTCATGGTCGATAATCCTGAAATTGGAGTTTCAGAAGC
>JAGLPW010000102.1 GCA_023137125.1 Candidatus Cloacimonadota bacterium
CTTCTCTGGTTATATCCCTATATGCTTACTTCCCAAACAATTTTTTATGAGGAATTACGCAATGAGCATGGACTCTCATTAAAAAGTAAGGAAAAAGAAATTAACAAAGTTGAAGAAATCAATACTAAAATCGATGAAGTTATTAAATAAGTCGAATGATGGTTTGTTAAAGCATTTTGCGGAAATTATTCCGCAGAATGCTGTTTCTTTAAATTAGAAAAGAGTTAAGAAAAAACAAGGAATTATGTTATTATATGCAGTTTTGTTCACTTTATAGAAATATTCTTTCATAAGGAATATTAAATGCATTATATTAATAATAATATATTAAGGATTTGTAAATGAAGTGGCGCTTTTTGATTTCAGGGAAGTTGAATTCAGCTGAGAATATGGCAATTGATGAAGCGATATTTAATTGTGTTCAAGATGGACGATCTTTACCGACAATAAGATTTTACGATTGGGAGCCATCTACAGTTTCCTGTGGATATAATCAGGAAGTTACCAAAGAAGTTGATTTATTGGCTTTGAAAAAACATGGTTTTGGTTTTGTGCGAAGACCTACTGGTGGCAGATTAGTTCTTCACGACAATGAAATTACTTATGCAGTTATTAGCCCTGCAGTTGGAAGATTATCAGGGAATGTAACAGAATCATATTCAGAAATAAGTAAAGCATTAGCAAAAGGACTAGAACTTATGGGTATTGAGGTAGATTTTGAGAAGGGTAGTTTGAGCTCAGAGCATCAAAGACAAGCAGCTACCCCGTGTTTTACTAGTAGTTCCAAGTATGAGCTGAGTTATCAAAGGAAGAAGATCGTGGGTAGTGCACAAGTAAGAAAGAACAATTGTCTTCTTCAACATGGTTCCATTTTACTTAACTATAATCAAAGTAAACTGGCTCAAATCCTGCCTGATCTTACTGATGATCAAAAAGAAAGATTGGCTATATATCTGAAAAGAAAAACTATAGCCATAAATGAAATTCTGAATGTTCCAAAAAGTTATGATGAAGCCACTAAATTTTTTATGACCGGCTTCGAAGAGAATTGGGTAATGGATAATTTTGAGATTCACAAAAACCTTGAGGCTTATGAATTTGAAATTGCTGAACAGTTGAGATTGACTAAGTACTTGACAGATGAATGGAACCAGAGAAAATGAAAAACAAAAAATGAGGAGTAATAAAAATATAGATTGACACGATTTTTTTTATTATAGTTTTTGTTCAAATGAAAAGTATTTAATAAATAATTTAGGGAGGATTATTAATGCTTAGAAAAATCATAATTTCACTCATGTTAGCTTTTCTGTTTACTACAATATTATTTGCGGGAACCACCGGAAAACTTGCAGGTAAAGTAACAGATGATAAAGGGAATCCTATCCCTTATGCAAATATAACGATTATGGATGGCGAAACACTCATCGCTGGTATGATGACCAAGGAAAATGGTTCGTATTTCATTATTAATATTACACCTGGAATATACGATGTCTTTTGTTTGCGTAATGGTTTTAGAACCCAGAAAAGCCCCAATGTTAAAATAAGTATAGACATTACTGAAATGCAAAATTTTATAATGCCACAACAAGCTATCGAGATAGAAGGATTTGATGTTGTGGAAAAAAAGAATGAAATGATCCAACCTACCAAGACACAATCGGGTGGAACTATTTCAGCAGCAGAGATGGAAAATATTGCTGTTACTCAGATCGAGGATGTTATTGCTTTGCAGGCTGGTATTACTATTAATAATGGAGAGATCCATGTTCGTGGTGGTAGATCGAACGAGTTAGCATATACTGTTGATGGCATGTCTGTTTCCGACCCAGTGGATGGTGGTGCTGCTCTTACTATTGATACAGATGCAATTGCAAATATGGATGTAATGACTGGTGGACTTACTGCTGAATATGGTAATGCCCAATCTGGCATGGTTAACATTGTAACCAAAAGTGGGTCTCGCAATTATTCCGGAAAACTTGAAGTTGTTTCAGATCACTTGATCAATACTACCGATAACACAAATAGTGATGTCATTAAGTTTGCTATTGGTGGTCCAGTATTAAGTCCGTTTGTTTCTTCTCTTAGAGATAAATTTACTTTCTATTTTAATGCTGTGGGAAGTTGGAATGACTCTAGATATAAGGATTATTACAATCTGAATCCATTTGAGGATCTTGAAGGACTTATTACCAGTTGGTCTGATTATCAACAATACAATCCTTATGAAGGCAGGGAAGATGTCATTGGATTTGATACAGGTAATAGGAATAATAATGATTACAATGCTAATTTAAAAGTAAAATATAAATTTAATGATCGTCAGAATATCACATTTGCCGTTCGAGGTGATAAATATGAACGTCTTCCTTTTGCTCATGGTTGGAGATATGCTCTAGAACATTATGCAAAAACTGCTGGCGAACAAAGACAATACATTGCTACATACGATCATACGATTGGTTCACAAATTAATATTAAAGTTAAGGCCAGTTTATACGAGAAAAGTGTTTCTAGATCACCTAGAGATATTGCCAGAGAAGATTGGTTTGCTCTTGGTAATGATCCAAATGATCCATTTGATCTGTATGGTGATAATCAACTTGGAAATACTGGCGGTATTTTCTATTTAACTGATGAAGATGATGAAGTTGTTAGTGATGTAGAAGATTATGCTTGGACTTACGAAACAGGTGATGGAACAGAAATAAATGTACCATTTGTTGAACCAGGTACTGTTTGGGGAACATATATTGATGATAGTAACGAAATGCTTCAACTAAGATCTGATGTTGAATATCAAGCCAATGAAACTCATGGTTTAAAAACTGGGTTTGAAGTTATCAGGCATACGATCAAGAAAGATCAATGGAGGAATCCATGGGATCTTTCCGAAGGCAGATATAACGATTACCTGCAAACATGTACACCTGAAGAATCTTATAACGAAGGTGACATAATCTATTTTGCCAATGGCGATAGTATTGTGGTACCAGCTGGCGGTATGGATTTTTATTCAAGAGAAGATCTCTTAGCTGCAACAATTGCCTCTTCTGGCTTAACAGATGGATATGAGGCAGAACCTTGGCAAGGTGGTTTTTATATGCAGGATGCGATGATTTGGGAAGGATTGATCATCAATGCAGGTGTGAGATGCGATGTTTGGTATCTTGGTGGTGATTACGATATTAATACAGCTAGTTATTCTGGCTCTTATTTGGAATCTATTGATCCAAATCATCCTATGAACGAAGCTACTTATAAAGTTGAAGATCCGGAAAACCCCGGTAATCTGATTATCCCTCCTGAGGACTTATATCCTGAAGCATATGCAAAATATATGAGTGCTGCAGACTATCATGAGACGATCACTGACAGATTTAGTAAACCACAATTTATGTTTTCTCCTCGTCTTGGTGTTTCTCATCCGATCTCAGAAAGAAGTGTTTTACACTTTGTTTATAATTATCAAAGACAATTACCTCAAATGCAGTATATTTTTACAACCGGTAGACCGCAAGATGTTATTGAAAATCCGGGAGCAAATATAATTGTTGGTAATCCTGAACTTGATGATCAGACAACAATAACTTATGAAGCTGGTTTACAATATCAACTTCATGAAGATTATGTTATGGATATCACTGGTTATTTTAAGAACATTTATAACTATGTAAGTACTCAGGAAAGAGTAGATCCTGCAGATAATTCAATTAAATGGAATGAATATGTTTCAGAAGATTACGGTAGTGTTCGAGGAATTGATTTGAATATTAGCAAATTCCTTTCAAACTTCTTCTCTGGGTCAGCAGCGTATTCATTAACATGGGCAAACGGTAATCATTCTGAAACCTCTACCGACAATGAAGAGAGTTTGCGAGAATTCCCTTTAGAATGGGATACTCGACATAATTTCAGCTTTAATTTTACTTTTATAGTAGGTGCGGGTGAAGAATTCTATATTCCTTTCACAGAAGCCGTTCTGCCTCTCCGGGATTTTTCAGTTAACTTCCTTTATAATCTTGCTTCAGGTTCTCCATACACATCTGAAGATGAATATGGTAATGCTTCTTTGGATACCAATAGTGAAATTCAACCATATACCGCTAGCGCAAACTTGAAATTTACAAAAAACTTTGCGTTAGGCAAAAATATGAAACTCAGGTTCTATGCAAATATACTGAACTTATTCGATAAAGAAAACGTTAATGATGTTTATGCAAAAACCGGAGATCCATATTCCAGTGGAGATGACTTGGATTTTAATGATGATGGTTTTATCGACCCTACAACAAGTTCTGTTTATGGTGCACTAGATACTAACCCTGCGAATATTGTAGCTGGTAGAACTTATTCATTTGGTTTAACTTATATTTGGTAATAAAAAAATAGAAAATAATCTGGAGGATATAAAATGAGTAAAAGACTTTTAGCAATATTTATGATCTTAGCATTTGCTAATTTCATGTTTACTGCAATTGCCTTTGCACAAGAGGAAATTGTAGAAGAGGAAACTGCAATTAAAGAAATTGTTGCTGAAGAAGTTGTAACCGAGGAAGCTGTAGTAGAAGTTCCTTTTGAGGAAACTTCTCAATCCGGTGGATTGGAAATGTTCGCCCGTAAGATTGTCGGTAGCGGACTGGTTGATCTGTTTATACAGGGTGGATTTGTAATGTATCCGATGCTGCTTCTTTTAATTTGGGGTATCGCAACTATCATTTGGAAAATAATTTCTCTCAGTTATGCAAAGGTTAATCTTAATGACTTTCTTGGTAAAGTGATCCCACTTATCGAGAGTAAAAAATATGCTGAAGCCCTTAAACTTTGCGAAGAGACAAAAGGGCCGGTTGCTGCAGTTATGCATAACGGTTTACTTAAAGTAGATAAGGGAATTGATGCAGTAGAAAAAGCAATTGAAAATGCTGGTATTATTGAGATGGCATTTTTAGAAAAAGGATTTATCCCTCTTTCTACAACTATTAATCTTGCGCCTATGTTTGGTTTCTTCGGAACAATTGTTGGTATGATCCGTGCATTTAGCGACATTGCAGCTGCCGGTGAAGTTGAGCCTACTATTGTGGCTACCGGTATCCAAATTGCTCTTATTACAACTGCTGCTGGTTTGGCTGTTGCTATTCCAATGCAGTTCTTTAATAA
>JAGLPW010000103.1 GCA_023137125.1 Candidatus Cloacimonadota bacterium
GGTGCACTGCATATGGGTCATGTTTCCAATTATTCTATTGCAGACGCAATTAGCCGCTACAAGATGATGCAGGGATACAATGTAATGCAGCCCATGGGTTATGATTCGTTTGGAATGCCGGCAGAAAATTTTGCCATTCAACATAACTCACATCCGCGAATTACAACCGATAATAATATCGATATTATGAGAAAGCAGTTCGATATGATGGGTTTTGGTATTGATTGGGAACGTGAAGTAAGCACCTGTCATTCGGATTACTATAAATGGGGACAGTGGTTCTTTAAGAAGATGTACCAAAAAGGGTTGGCTTACAAGAAAACATCGTTTCAGAATTGGTGTGATGACTGTCAGACGGTTCTTGCAAATGAGCAGGTTGAAGATGGTAAATGCTGGCGATGCAGTAGTGAGGTACGCCAAAAGGAACTGGAGCAATGGTTCTTTAAAATTACTGATTATGCAGAAGAACTGTTGGATTTCAGTGAAGTGATAGATTGGCCTGAACGTGTTAAAACAATGCAGACTAATTGGATCGGGAAAAGTTTTGGAACGGAAATCTGGTTCAAATTGGAAAATTCGGAAGAGCTGATAAAAGTGTTTACAACCCGACCAGACACGATCTTTGGTTGTACTTTCATGGCACTTCCTCCCGAGCATCCGCTGGTTACAAGCTGGCTCATAGATGAACAGGAAAATTCTAAAATGCACAAGTTCTGTGATATGGTGATGAACGAAGATACCATTACCAGAACTGCAGAAGATACAACTAAAGAAGGGATCTTTACCAGTAAGTTCGCTATCAATCCTGTAAATGGAGAAAAGGTTCAGATATGGATCACGAATTATGTGGTGATGGATTACGGAACAGGTGCTGTAATGGCAGTTCCAGCCCATGACCAGCGTGATTTCGAATTTGCAAAGAAATATGATATTCCTATGAAAATAGTAATTCAAAACATGGAAGAGAGTTTAGTTCTGGAAAAAATGAAAGAAGCTTATGTTGAACCGGGAATTCTTGTAAATTCAGACAAATTTGATGGTATGGAAAGTACAGAATCAATGAAATCCATCTCAAAATGGATGACTGAAAACAGCATGGGGAAAGAGACAGTAACTTACAGACTGCGTGACTGGGGAGTTTCGCGTCAACGCTACTGGGGAAATCCAATTCCAGTTATTTATTGTGAAGATTGCGGAACTGTTCTGGTTTCCGATGAAGATCTTCCAATAAAACTTCCTGAGAATGTTGAGCTGGGAAAAACCACTCAGAATCCACTGCTTTCAGTTGATGATTGGGTTAATGTGAAATGCCCTAAATGCGGAAAATCTGCCAGACGAGAAACAGATACGATGGATACTTTCGTGGATAGTTCCTGGTATTATGCACGTTATGCTGATCCTAAGAATGATAAAATGCCGTTCACAAAAGAACTTGCAGACAGCTGGCTTCCGGTAGATCAATATATTGGTGGTATCGAGCATGCCGTAATGCATTTGATGTATGCGCGTTTCTTCCATAAATTCATGCGTGATCTGGGAATGGTAAATTCCAACGAACCTTTTGCTAGGTTGCTTACACAAGGCATGGTCACAAAAGACGGTGCTAAAATGAGCAAATCTAAAGGTAACGTAGTTGACCCGCAATATATTATTGATCGATATGGTGCAGATACTGTGCGTGTATTCATGCTGTTTGCTTCTCCACCCGATAAAGATTCGGAATGGAGTGATGAAGGTGTGAAAGGTGCATTCAGGTTTTTGAACCGTGTTTGGAGACTGTTTGATGAAAATCTGGAAATAATAAAGGAAACCACGAATTCACACGAATTCACACGAAAAGAAAATTTAGCCGCGAAGGAACGCGAAGAAACACAAAGTAAAAATTCTGTCACCCTGAGCGGAGACGAAGGGTCAGACAGCAAATTGAGCACCGGTATCAAAAAGCTTCGTTACAGTACACATTTCACAATTAAGAAAGTGCTGAATGATATAGAGAATAGAATGCAGTTCAATACAGCCATCGCAGCTGTGATGGAGCATTTGAACAATGTTTATTCCATTAAGGACGTAGAATCATTGAATGAAGCTGAGAAAGCTATTTTTGCAGAAAGCTGTGTAGCAATTCCGCATTTAATGTATGTTTTTGCACCGCACATAAGTGAAGAGTTGTGGAATATGATCGGAAAGGGAAACATGCTACACGAAACTGGCTTGCCTGATTTCAATGAAGAATATCTAATTCAGGATGAGATCACTTATGTAATTCAGATCATGGGTAAAGTTCGTGGTAAGATCAATGTATCGGTTGACGCAACTGATGATGAAATAAAGAAACTGGCTTTGGAAGTGGAGAACGTGAAGAAATCATTGGCAGGAAAAAATATCCTTAAGATGATTATTGTTCCAAAGAAGCTGGTGAGTATAGTAGCTAAATAGCTGGTTAGCCAGTTAGCTTGTTAGCAATTGGCAGAAAATATGTAGGGGCAACTTTCGAGTTGTCCTTTTTTGATTCAAAATAAGCATATTTCATAACACGTTTAATATTAATAATATAGAAAGTTCTATCACAATTTTCAAAATAATTATTAAGTGATATATATCATTATTTAGCATATAGTTAAAAAAATTATAATCCTTTCATCTCTTTAATAATGCAGATCTACGATTTTTAAAATATTTGTAAGAAAATTCTATCTTGACATTATTTAAAAAAACATTAAATTAGCAGATAGTTCTTTAGAGTGCTAAATATAAAAAAACAGCAGGACGGATGTCCTGCCGAAAACGAGAAATTAATCTCATTTGTTTGGTTGATGCTAACAAATTTGGGTAACTGTATTTTTTTCGTCAAGCGGTTTTACATCCTTCTGCAAATAAATAGAAGGAGGACAAGTATGTCCAAAAAAAAAGATGTATTCGTAACACACCGTCCAAAAGGATGGGCAGTAATCCAAGAAAGAAATCAGAGAGCATCAAAGCTTACTAACACACAACAAGAAGCTATTGATGTAGGTAGAGAGATTGCCCAAAACAATCAATCAGAACTTCGAATTCAAGGTACTAATGGCAAAATTAGAGAAACCCGTAGTTACGGAAATGATCCGTGTCCACCAAAAGACAGGAAGTGAGGTAAATAATGGCTAAAAGAGTTTTTTTCAGCTTTCATTATGAGAGAGATAATTGGAGAGCTGGTATTGTGAGGAATAGTGATGTAACAAAAGAAGATTCAGTTTTCATTGATGGTGTTGCTTGGGAAGAAGTTAAGAAGAAAACAAAAAAGGAAATTGAAAATTGGATTCTTGATCAAATGAAAGGAACTTCAACTACTTTAGTGTTAATTGGAAAGGAAACATCTAGTAGAGAATGGGTAAAATTCGAGATTATTGAAAGTCGTAAAAAGGGAAATGCAATTATTGGAATCAAAATCCATAATATCAAAGATAAAGATAGTAAACCTGATTCCGAAGGAAACCTCGATTTTGGAGTAATTGATATTGATGATAATGGGAATGATTTATACTTTGATGATTTATATCCTGTATATGATTGGATTGATGATGATGGATATAATAATCTTGAGAAATGGATTAATAAGCATGAGGATTCCATGAAACATAAGAATAAGCATACTATAGAAATTAGCCCTCGTCATACTCAATCTAAATGGGATTTCTGTGAATAGATTTAATTCATCAAACCCTAAATTTATTGATGATATCAAATTTATCGAAGATTATAATAAATGTACATCTTCTTCATTGAAATTAATCGTAGATAAAGAAATAATTTTGGCTGGGAATTTAAATTTCTCAGCCATTATTGCACAAGAAAAATATGAAGGAAGCTTTGTAATAAAAGTTATTTTTTCTTATGATTACCCGACTACAATCCCCAAAACCTATAATGTTAATAATGAAATCGAGAAAGAATATGGTCATTTTTTACAAAATAGCAACCTGCTTTGTTTGGGTGTTCCAACTGATATTTTCTTGAAAATAAATCATAATGATTCAATTGAATACTTCTTAAAATATATTTTAATACCCTACTATGTTTCTTATCAGTATTGGGACAATAATAAAGGGAAAAAATTATTTAATGAACGTTCACATGGAATTACAGGCATACAAGAGTATTATTTAGATTATTTTCATGTAAATAGTATACAAATTATGTTCAGATTATTGAGTTTACTTGAAATTCATCGTATAACAAATAAGGATCTGTGTCCTTGTAGAAGTGGGAGAAAATACACTAAATGTCATTATAATTCTATCCAACAATTAAAACTTTCTCCTTATGCAATTGACGAATATCATAAAATGAGAAATAAAATGTTAAAGGATTCAATCAACTCAGTTCTATGTAGATAAAAATAATAAAAAAATAATTATAATAGTTGATAAATACAATGGTAGAATTGTTTTTGAAAACATGATTCTGAATATTGCATGTACTTGATTATCGAATCTTTTAGGATTCAAGTCATACAAGAACTCATCAGTTTTATTGCGGTTTTCTATTATCCACTGATACATTTTTTGATATTTTCTTTCAGTTTGAAGAAAGAATCCATCTAAATACCAAAAAGCAATTATGGGTATGAGTATAATCAAGCATAAATTATTATCATTTGCTTGAGATGTTATTCCTAAAGTTAATATTATTGTAACTAATGATAGCATCCATCCTTTTACAATAAAAGAATTTTGAGCCATTCTTCTAATACAATCTTGTATCAGATCAATTTCTTTATGTAGGATTTCATTATTCATATTATCTCCCTTTTTCTCATTCATAATGCGTCCACATCCGAATTATCTTAACGATCTTCTCTATACCCACTCCACTTCCCCACTACACTCATCCAAAGAAGTATTCATACTATTCTTTATTGATTCTTTCATGCCAGTAATCGAGAGAAGAAATAGTGTTTCTTTAATTGAATTCCATTTGCTTTCTGAAATCAAAATTGCATTTGCGGTGTTACCAGTAATTTTGACGACCTTATCGTGATTGATAGTTTCATCAATCAATTCTTCAAATCTTTTCTTAGCAAATTTAATATTATAAGTTTTCATTTTATACCTGTAGTGAAATTGAAATTATGACTTTTGAAAGTCAAGTTCAAAATTTATGCATTCCCAAGATCACTAAAGCTTTTGGGAGAAACTAGAAGATTCAGCCATTATGGAGTTAACACACCCCACGACAAAGTTAAGATGAGAGAAAAGCGATCGTTTCGCAATTATTGCGAAGCCGACGCATAAAAGTCGTACCCCTCTTCCGCCTTTGCTACACTTCGGCGTGACAAGCAAGAGGGGAATAAATAAACTGATAGTTAAAGTAAAATTCTCTCAGCAGCATCTTATGATCCTCTTTGCTAAAGAGGATTAGCAGGAGTTCAACTTTAACAATTGATCATGAAGTTGCACTTCCAAAAAATAATAAACATATCCGTAAGTAAAACTTACAAAGCATTTGCGTTAACAAGTTCAACTTGTTAACGAGAATATTTTGATGAGCATGTATAAAATCATTTACTATTTATTTAGTACTTTTAGATTTGTTTCTGGAGATTTAATGAATTTAATTACAATAATTATAATTGCTCTTGGTTTAGCGATGGATGCCTTTGCTGTATCTATTGCCAGTGGAGTTACATTAAAACGTTTTAAAGTTGGACCTGCGTTGCGAGTAGCTTTGTTTTTTGGTGGTTTCCAGGCACTAATGCCGTTGCTGGGTTGGTTAGCAGGATCCACTTTCCAGCACTATATTGCAGCTTTCGATCACTGGGTTGCTTTTGGATTACTTACATTCATTGGCGGCAAGATGATCTATGAATCTTTCCTGATTGAAAAGACAGAAGACAGCTGTGACCACAATAACTTAACAACCATATTCATTCTAGCTATTGCCACAAGCATCGATGCCTTAGCTGTTGGGCTTAGTTTTTCTGTTTTGCAAGTTCAAATAATACTACCGGTGATAATTATTGGCATAGTTACATTCTTACTTTCCTTACTGGGAGTTTATATCGGTGGAAGATTTGGATCATTATTCGAGAAAAAGATAGAATTTATCGGTGGAATAATTCTAATTGGAATTGGATTGAGAATTCTGATCGAGCATTTATTTTTTATGTAATATGTCGTATTATGAAATATTGAAGCAAAAGCTTCAAATATTATTTCCTTTCTAAGCAGAAGCTTAGGAAGGAGAGCAGAAAGTAAAATTCTCTCAGCAGCATCTTATGATCCTCTTTGCTAAAGAGGATTAGCAGGAGTTCAACTTTCACAATTGATCCTGAAGTTGTACTTCTAAAAAGTAATAACTAAATTCTTAAGTAAAACTTACAAAGCATTTATGTTAACAAGTACATCCGTCAAAAGCCGGAGTAAACACTTGTTGACGAGAAAAAATATTATTAGAATTTAAAAATGGTGCAGAAGGGGGGACTCGAACCCCCACAAGCTATTGCTCACTAGACCCTGAACCTAGCGCGTCTACCAATTCCGCCACTTCTGCATATGCTATTGAAGAAAAAAAACAGCTTCTTGAGAGTCAAGAAAAAAGTAAATTCAAACCAAATGTTAATGTTCGCTAAATTTCAATAAGAATTGGAAGATTTTTAATTGACAAATATAGGCTGTAATGGAAATTCCAAAAAGTGAAATCTGGAAAATGAGGAATTAATGGCATATTTAATATTAGCAAGAAAATACAGACCACAAACATTTGAAGAAGTCTATGCTCAAGATCATATAACCAAAATACTTAAGAATACGATTGAAATGGATAGAACAGCCCAGGCATATCTTTTTACGGGTCCTAGAGGTGTTGGTAAAACTTCTTTAGCGAGGATCTTTGCAAAAAGTTTGAACTGCCTTAATGATGGTCCTACAATAACTCCTTGCAATGTTTGCCAGAACTGTACAGAGATCACACAGGGAAATTCCTCAGACGTTATTGAGATCGATGGTGCTTCCAATACCGGTGTAGAAGATATTCGTGATCTTCAGAAAGAGCTAATGTATGCACCCTCAACTTCTCGTAATAAAATTTACATCATCGATGAGGTGCACATGCTTTCTAAGAATGCTTTTAACGCACTTCTTAAAACATTGGAAGAACCTCCGGAAAATGTTATTTTCATCTTTGCTACAACTGAACCGCATAAAGTTATTCCTACCATTATTTCCAGATGCCAGCGCTTTGATTTTAAAAGAATTCCAATTCCTGCAATAATTGATAGATTGAGTTCTATTTGTAAGATCGATGGAATTTCGATTGATCCCGAAGCATTATTTGCAATTGGCAAAAAGGCAGACGGCAGTATGCGTGATGCTCTCTCTTTGATGGATCAGGTTATTGCATATGGTAAAGAATATATCTCACTTGTTGATGTACTCACGATCTTCGGGATCGTGCATACCGATGTTTTTTATAAGATCCTAGTTTCTGTTACAGAGAAAAATGCATCTGGTATCATTGAATTATTACATGATATTTTAGAAAAAGGAAATGATATTCAGGAATTCCTTAATGGAATGCTCGATTACATCCGGAATCTGCTTCTACTAAAGCTTGAGATAGAAATTCCAACTATCTCAGAAGCTAACAGAAAGCAAATGATGGAGATATCCGATAAATTCGAGGATGGTGATCTTTTATACATCATGACTATACTTATCAAAACCAAAATGGATATTAAAACCAGTAGTAATCCCACTCTTGTAGCGGAAATGGCATTCATAAAAATATCCCGCCTATCTGAACTTCAATCTCTAGATAAATTAATTGATTCGATAAATACAGGTAAACCAGTTCAAATGGAACCTGCTAAGGTTCAACCAATTCGTATGCAGCCTGTTCAGAATGAAGAGGCTGAAATTCCACAACAACAAACTACTACAATGCATGAAAAAACAGAAGAAGTAAAAGCTGAAATTCAAAAAGA
>JAGLPW010000104.1 GCA_023137125.1 Candidatus Cloacimonadota bacterium
AAGATCGATAAACTGACTATTGAAGCGGTAGAAGAGAATTTAGATGATATAGCAAAAGTACTCTCGAAGCAGAAACCTATTGTAGCTAATTATTTTATTAAGTGTCAAATACGGAACTTATCTAACAATTTCCTTCACTTGGCGTCTGCTAATTCTTTAGCATTCAATATGTTAAAGGACGAAAAAGATATTATCTCTGATATTTTTACAAAACATTTCAATCTCAAAATTAAAGTTGATTTCACACTTGAAGAAGTTGAAGGTAAGAAAGTAATAACAAATCCTACATTGGATGATATTAAAAGAGAATCACCTACGATAGCAGAATTCATCGAAGATACAGATTCAATTATTAATTAATTCTGATACTGTTCTAAATTTATACCCTTTCTTGGGCAATTCGTCAATAAGCACTTTAACTGCATTAATTGTAGCTTTACGGTCTATTTTTTTTCCATGTCTTTCTATACCAGAATCATGTAGTACCATTATTGAACCGGGTTTTATACGTTTGTAAATTCTTTTTAAGATCACATTTGGATCGTTCTCTTTAAAATCTTTTGTAGGAACATTCCACATAATTACTTTTTTGTTCAAGGAAGCTAGAACCGAAGATGCTACGAATAGAATCCTTCCAAAAGGTGGTCGAAAATGAATATCACCTTTTACGCCAAGTCCACGTAATAGAACGTCTGTTTTTTTTATTTCATTTCTTATCGTGCTCTTTTTCTTAAATATCAAATTTTTATGCGAATATGAATGATTGCCAAGCTCATGCCCTTCTGTGATCATACGGATAACAATCTTTTGGTGCTTTTTAATACCACTTCCGGTAACAAAGAATGTGGCTTTAATGCCCTTCTCTTTAAATAGATCAAGCAGTTCTGTTGTGAACAAAGGATGGGGTCCATCATCAAATGTGAGCGCAACCAGTTTCTCATTGGTCTTCACTTTATAGATGAACTTTGGAAATATTCCCATTAATTTCTCTCCAATATCATTGACTAATGGTTTTGCATACATCAAAAAAAATAATTGTGAAATTATCAGAATTATCTGATTTCTCTCAAAGATTTATTGCATAATAATCTCAGACACTCAAGTGTCTGTAAAGCATGATATTGCATCTTTGGTGATATTGAAAGATTACTCACAAATACATTCTTTTAACAACATTGTATCAAAACCACTCTATTATGTAGAACTCATTCATTGACTAATATTTTACTCTTTTAATATTTGAAATAGAAATATAAATAAAAGGGTTCGCGGTCAAGGTTTTTGCAAGAACAGCTGTGAATTATGGAGATTATGGAACTCACTATTTACATATTCGCAATATTGTATTTCACACTTATATTCTCGTTTTTTATTGGAATTGTGTTTTTAGAGAATGCAAAGAATACGAAGACTAATAAAATTTCTGTGATCATTGCAGCCAGGAACGAAGAGAAACACATTGCAGATCTGCTTGATTCATTAATGTCTCAAAATTACTCTCAAGAAAATTATGAGATAATTGTAGTTGATGACAGATCGGAAGATAATACTGCTGAAATTGTAAGAAAGTACACATCGAAAAATAGCAATATCACACTGCTTCATGTTAAGAACGAGTCTAAACTCCTTTTAGGCAAGAAAGGAGCTCTAGACAAGGGAATTCGAGCAGCAAAGCATGATATCCTTGCATTCACCGACGCTGATTGCGTTCCAACGAATAATTGGCTTGGGCAGATCAATAGTCATTTTACTGATGATACAGATATTGTAGCAGGATATTCTTATATATATTATAAAAATCCTTTTTTCAAATTTCTTAAGAATTTGGAGCGATCATCACTTTTTGCAGTAATAGCCGGAAGTATTGGTTGGAATTGGGGAATTACAATAACAGCCGGGAATATGGCTTATCGGAAGGACCTGTTTCATAAAGTTAATGGATTCGGTGATATTGGTAAGGTCAGATCGGGTGATGATGATCTGATGATCCAGAAAATGGGTAAATTCATTCGTAATATGAAATTCATGTTTCATCCCGACTCTGTTATTTATGCTAACAGAAATGAAAACGCAAGTTCTCAAATACAACAAGAAACACGACGTGGGTCAAAGTGGCGTTACTATCCAACAGCAATAAAAATAATGACATTATTTATCTTTATATATTATTTGATCTTTATCGGATGTTTTTTGGGATTTCTATTTGCTAAAGTTTCAACAAACTTATTCATAATTATTTTATTTTTGAAGATAATACCGGAATTTTTATTATTAACATTGTTTTTGGTAAAAATTAAGAGACTAAGATTAATGTGGGTCTTCCCTATTGCTGAATTGATATACATTCCATTTTATGTTTTTTTTGGACTTAAGGGAACTTTTGGGAAATACAAATGGAAAGAATGAAACAAAAATATGATGTTGTTCTGATTTATCCTCGCGAGAATATTAATGCCTTTTATTATATGATCCCGTTAGGGCTTGCAAGCATAGCGGCTGTTTTGAAAGATAATGGTATTTCTGTAAAAGCACTAGATTTGAATTTCTATACAGGTGATTTGTATTACGATCTAAAAAAATGGAATCCGAAGTTAATAGGAATTGGCGGAACAACAGGCACAAGAAAAGGCAGTTTTAAAATCGCATTCCAATGCAAATCTGCATTGCCAACTATTCCGGTAGCCTATGGTGGAATACATGCTACATTCACAGCTGAAGACACATTGAAAAATATACCAGCAATAGATTATATTATAAAAGGTGAAGGTGAGTTTTCATTTCTGAAACTATTTAATTCGATTTCCAATAGAAGTGAAATACAACTCTCAGAAATCTCCGGTATCTCATACCGTGAAGAAGAAACGATAATTCATAATAAAGCAAAGAGAATTGATAATATTGATCTGCTCCCAATTCCTGCCAGAGATATTTTCGACGGAAAATATAGAATTAAACTTGATTATCTTGGTTTAGAAGCTGACTTTATTATGACATCTCGCGGTTGTCCATTTTCATGTAACTTTTGTGCTGCTTCCCGTATGTTTCCTGGTGGAGTCCGATATCGCACCATGCCTAATATTAAAAAGGAATTAGATTATATTTTATCAAATAAGAAAATTAAAGCAATAAAACTATTTGATAGCACATTCACAGCCTCAAAAGAGCATGTTTTAGCGTTTTGTGAATTAATCTCTGAATACGAACTATTTTGGGAATGTGAAATACGTGTTGATACTGTCGATTTTGATCTTTTAAAAATAATGCGAGATGCTGGTTGTCGTTATGTGGATATTGGATTTGAGACTACTAATGAGAAGATATTGTCTTCTATCTTTAAAACTATCACGGTTAATCAGGTTGAAGATGTTTTATCTTGGTGCAAAGAATTAGACATTAAAACGAAGGTTTTTTTTACTTTTGGGCACCTCGGTCAAGAATACGAAAACTGTTTGGAAGATGTTAATTATATTAAGGACAACAAAAAAAGCATAAATTTCTTTGCAACAACTGTTGGATTGCGAATCTATCCTGGAACTCAGTTGGAAATTCAAGCAAAAGAGGCTGGTCTCATACCATCAGATTTTTCATGGGCAAATTATAAACCAAATCCTCTCCGCTATCTTCTCTTTGAATTTGAAGACCAGCTAATACTAATACAAAAGAAACTTGGATATTTTGAATTATCTAAAATTATTTGGAAACTTATAATGAATGGAACTGTAGGTTCATCCAATTTCATTCTAGAACTACTTGCAATAAATCTAAATAAACTTATCAAATTAATTCCTAATTTAATTAGGAAGCCTTTTTACAAACTTCGTAGGTTTAATAACATATGAAAAATATAAAAGAATTGTATAAATATGAACTGGCAAGATTTGAAGTTCAAAAGAAAAATTTGCGACGTTTGTGGAATATACCGCAGGAAACAGCCGAACTGCTTTATACTTTAGTGCTAACCAAATCTCCTAAACATATATTGGAGATTGGAACTTCAAACGGATTTTCTACTTTTTGGTTATCTATTGCTGCAGAATCTTGTGATGCAGTTGTAGATACAATTGAGGTTGATAAAGATAGATTTAAGCTGGCCAAAAGAAATTTAAAGAACAGAAAGAACATAATTCAAAGGTTTGGAAAAGCAGAATTGATAATTCCTGAACTAATAGATAAATATGATTTTGTTTTCATAGATGCCGGGAAGATAAATTATATAGATTACATTAAAATACTAATTAATAAACTAAATAACAATGCTGTAATAGTTGCAGATAATGTTATTTCACATTATGATACAGTAAAAGAATATCTTGACTACATTAAAAGTAGTGAACGTTTCGATAGTGTAACATTGAATATAGATTCAGGGCTTAATATAGCAGTTTATAAGACAGATATAATTAAGATCAAGGAGTAGTAATTAATGAAACCACCAGTAGTAATTGGAATTTGCGGTGGAACCGGTTCCGGTAAGAGCACAATAACAACTGCAATTCAAAGAGAAGTTAAAGATAAGATCACAACGATCCCTCAGGATAGTTATTATAAGAATTTTGGACATCTTCCCTTTGAAGAAAGGAATAAAATAAATTTCGATCATCCAAACACTCTCGATAATGAACTTCTGATACAGCACATTCATCAACTAAAGAATAATGAGATAATTCAGATGCCGGTTTACGATTTCAAAACTCATAAAAGATTAGAAAAAACTATAACTAAAATACCTACAAAACTTATTATTATAGAAGGGATTCTGATTTTTGAAAATGTAGAATTAAGGAACATGATGGATATAAAAATATTTGTAGATACAAATGCTGATATTAGAATATTAAGAAGGATCCAGCGTGATATAAGTGAACGTGGAAGAGATTTTCAATCTGTTGTAGATCAATATCTTTCCACGGTAAGACCGATGCATATTGAATTTGTAGAACCAAGTAAAAAATATGCTCACGTCATAATTCCTGAAGGTGGTCAAAATAAGATAGGTATCGATATGATCGTATCTAAAATAAAACATATTATCGATTAAATTAAGGGAGGAGAAATGAAATTTAAAATAATTATTTTAGTCGTATTCCTGATCACATGCTTAAATGCAAAAGACCAGGTAACAATTTATAACGAGAATTTCTCATTGGTTCGCTCTTCTATAGATATTACTCTATCAAAAGGAATTCAAAGCTATTTCATGGATAATATTCCATCAACAATAGAAGCTAACTCGGTTATCATCAAACCTCTTAAAGGCAATATTGAGATCTTTTCACAGAATTATGAATATGATCTGGCAAATACGTCCAAGATATTGGAAAAGTATATTGGAAAAGATATTGAGATAATCTCTAAAGACGATATTAAGTTTCTTGGTAAATTACAATTCAACGACAGTTCTACAATAGGAATAATTGAGAATAATACAAACAAACTTATTCTTATCCAGAGAGATGAAATAAGAAATATCAGCCTGGCAGAACTTCCAAAAAACTTCTTTCTCAAACCAACTCTTCACTGGCGATTGAATGCACCCAAAGCAGGAAAATTCCCAATTGATTTCTCTTATATGTGTACCGGTATGAAATGGGATGTGACTTATAATACAATCTGGAATGAAGATATTGGTAAGCTTGAGATCAACAGCTGGGTTACAATAATCAATAGAACAGGTAAAGCCTTTTTAGATACAAAGCTCAAGCTTATTGCCGGTGATGTGCAGAAGATACATCAACAGATAGATAGACGTGCCTATGCAAAGTTTGCTGTTGAATCTACCACAGGTGGTGCCCCTGATTTTGAAGAAAAAGCTTTTCATGATTTTCATATGTATACTCTCAGTGAAAATGTAAATATCAATAACAACCAGACTAAACAACTGCGGCTTTTTCCTACAAAAACCGTTAATGCAGAATCAAGATACGAATACATCACAGGTTCTACAGATGTTCAAAGCAAAATAAAGTTCATTAATTCCAAGAAGGATGGATTAGGAATTCCTCTGCCAAAAGGTGTAGTTAAAATATATAAAAAAGATGATGCAGATAACGAATTAGAATTTATTGGAGAAGACTATCTTGATCACACTGCAAAAGATGAAGAAGTATTTATTACTACAGGAAATGCCTTTGATCTGGTTGCTAAAACTATTACAGTGGAACGATTAAAACTCTCAAATAAGATAATCGAACGTGAAATGAAAGTAACATTGAAAAATAGATCGAGGAAAACAAAAACTATTACTGTTATTCATAATTTATACGGTAATTGGTCAATTATGAAAAATAGCTTATCTTTTATTAAGAAAAGCGCAACTCAAATTGAATTTGAAAAAGAACTGAAACCTGATGAAGTATATGAGCTAACCTGGACAGAGAGGATTGAATCTTAAACTAGGGGGAAAAATGGAATTTAACTTATTGTCATTTGATAATTTGTTGAGTGGTCTACTTACGAAGCAGGAATTGGAAGAGCATCTAAGTCATGTAATTCGCTATATCGAAGATGAATTCGATTTTCAATCTATGGGAATTTATCTTAAAGTACCCAATTCCGATATTTATCGAATGAAAATTTCCCGAAATACAAGCTACACTTTTGCAAAAAACTCGATCTTCAAAAATAATGATCCTATGTTAGAAGAATTAATGCACTTCAAAATTCTCGATATTAAATCTCCTGGTAGATACATATTTGAAAAAGAATATTCACATTTATTAGTTCTTCCTTTGTATCATAATGATGATTTATTGGGTTTCATTTTTATTGATAAACACAATGAAGTATTTGAAATTGAGGAAATGACTAAAATAAAATCATATGCATCAATTATATCATTAATTGTACAGCTTGATTTACAAAGTAATGAGATAGAGCAACATCGCGGTATATATGTATCAGAAAAAATATATTCTTTCAAAGCATTCCTGGAAAGAAGTGAAGTTATTTTCTCAATGATGAAACGATATAAGAGACATCTTGCAATTGCAGTTATTAAAATTGAAAACTGTAAGAATATAGTTAGAACAATTGGTGAAGATAAAACAAATGATCTACTAAAACAGATTTCCCATATTATAAAGAATGATCTGCGTGAAACAGATATAATTGGTAAGATACGTAAAGATTCTTTTGCGGTTTTAATGCCTGAGACATCAAGTGAAAACGGAATTATAACCGTTAATAGAGTTAATGAGAGAATCATGAAATTGCCAATGTTAAAGATTTGTAAGATTTGTTGGGGAATTGCAAATAAGGATGATAATATTGATAATGCTGAAGATCTTATAAAATTTGCAGAACATGCAGCAGATGATTCTAACAGAAACGAAAATAGTAATATTACGATTTATAAATAGAAAATTACGAAATTATAATTATCCACGAGGTTAAAGGATAATATTCTTAGCATTACATTGTGTACTTAGCATCAAAAAAGTTCGTTTCAGTTCGTTGTTAAATTAATTTTTTATTACTCAATAATTAATTTCATTGTCAGAACTGCTTCGGCAAGACCGGAGAATACTGCACGGGAAATTATACTATGCCCTATATTGAATTCCTCAATAATATCTAGTTCAACTAGCTTTTGTGTATTATAATAATTTAAACCATGACCGGCTACAACTCGCATTCCTAACTTTTTAGTTAAAATTGCAGCTTTGTATATTTTTTCTACTTCAGCTTGAATTTCACTATCTATTTTCAAGTTTGCAAATCTTCCAGTATGTATTTCTACTGCATCCGCTCCTAGATCTTTAGCTGTTTGTATCATCTCCAGATCGGGTTCAATAAATACACTTACTTCAATTCCAGCTTTCTTTAATGAAGAAATTACATCTCGGTGTTCATCTGTTAAGTTCAATCCACCTTCTGTTGTAAGCTCTTCCCTTTTTTCAGGAACAAGCGTAACTGTATCCGGTTTTATCTCAGAAGCTATTTTCACCATTTCATTGGTCGAAGCCATTTCCAGATTAAGTTTTGTCTGAATTGTTTGCTTAAGCAGTTTCAGATCACGGTCTTGAATGTGTCTTCTATCTTCCCTAAGATGAATTGTTATTTGATCAGCTCCATTTTGTTCAGCAATACTTGCAGCATAAACCGGTTCCGGCTCGATTCCCTTTCTTGCTTCTCGTAGTGTTGCAATATGATCTATGTTTACACCTAATAATGCCATTTATTTATCTCCTTTATTTGTCTCCTAAAATAAAGTCATAACTTTTTGTGATTTATAACAATATCTGCTTTGCTGCGTAATCCTTTGAGGTGTTTAATGAGTTTCAATTCAGAATCAATTCGTTTAAGCCTGTCTTTTAAAGCATCTTTAACTTCTTCAAAATCGGCTATAACACTCTCTTTTCTGCCGGTATTCATAATGATATGATATCCAAACTCTGTTTTTACCGGTTCACTAAATTCATTATGTTTTAAATTAAAAGCTACTTCTTCAAAATTCTTCACCATTTTGCCTTTAGTGAAGTATCCAAGATCACCGCATTGACAATTACTGGGGCAATCCGAACATTCAGCAGCGATTCTATCAAAATCATCTTTTGTTTTGATCTTTTTATATAATTCTTGAGCTCTTAACAAACTATCTTTATCCGTTCCTTTAACAAGTATATGAGAAGCTTTTACCATCTCATGGGTTTTAAATGAATTAAGATTCTCTTTGTAAATTTCTTGAAGTTTTTCTATTGGGATATCAGTTTCAACCGAGAAATTAGTTTTAACATATTTTGTTATTAGTAAATTATTTTTGATTCGTTCTTTTATAATTGTAATATCTATTTCTTTATTTTTTAACATATTATTGAAATCATTTTCAGATCTATATTTTAGTTTCAGCTCAACCATTTCATGTTCAATATCATCTTCAGAAATATTAATTTTAGATCTTTTTGCAGAGTTAAGAAGTAGGTATCCATCGATGAGTTGTTCTATTGCTCTTTTCCTTGCTTCATTATTAGGCTCTCCAAGATGCATATTTTTAAGCACTTCTGCTAATTCTGCCTTATATTCTTGAAATTCAATTTCGTAATCATTTACTTTTGCAACGATCATCGTTTCTCCTGTAATTTTATCATTATTTCTTTAAAGACATTTGAAAAGCTAATACTTTTACTATCTAATGTCAAATCAAAATCGATTTTTCTATACCATGTAAGCTGACGTTTTGCAAAATTTCGAGTATTTTGCTTAATTTTATCAACACAATCCACCAGTTCTTTTTTACCATCTAATAATGGGAAAAGCTCCTTATAGCCAACAGTATTCATGCCGGGATCAGTTCTTTTGTATCCGCTCGTGACAAGCTCTTTCATTTCATTCAATAATCCATTATTTATCATCTTGTCAACACGACTATTTATTCTGTCATAAAGTATATTTCGGTCTTCTGTTATCATTATATTTATTGTTTGGAAGTTCCTCTTTTCCCGAGTATCTTCTTCCCACAATTGTGTAATTGTTTTTCCTGTTGTCTCAAAGATCTCTAAAGCACGAATAATTCGATTTGCGTCATTTTCGTTTATACGCTTGGCAGAATCAGGATCGATCTTCTTTAGCTTTTTATAATAGAATTCAATACCCTTTTCTTCTGCAGTTCGTCTGAGATTATTACGAATATCATCTGGAATTTCCGGAGCTTTGAATATTCCTTCCAATAGAGCTTTAATATAAAATCCGGTACCACCGCAAACAATTGGTATCTTATTTTGTAATGTTATTTCTTTAATTAATTTATTTGCATCTGCAGAAAATGTTCCAGCATTATATTCTTCATCCGGTTCTACAAGATCAATTAAGTGATGTTTAATTCTTTTTTGGTCTTTTATAGTGGGCTTAGCAGTTCCGATATTCAAATATTTGTAAACTTGCCTGGAATCTGCTGAAATAATTGAAGAATCAAGTTCTTCTGCAATCTTGATTGCAAATCTGCTCTTCCCTACAGCAGTTGCTCCTTGAATGATTATCAGTGGAATTTTATTATTTTGATTTTGGCTCATGTTGTTCGTTTGAATTTTTTCTCAAAATCTAAGATTGTCATCTTAATGATGAGTGGCCTGCCATGCGGACAGAAATATGGAACTTCACATGCAAAAAGATCATTAATGAGCGCCAACATCTCTTTCCTGTTCATTTTTCTGCCGGCTTTAATGGCAGCTTTACAAGCAACGGATTTAGATAGGCTATCCCGGAAATCTTCGGTCTGCTCAAACTCATCTTCTAACTGCTTAATAATATCGATAAAGATATCTCCGCCATCCCAATCTTCAAGTTCTATCGGGATTTCATCAATTACAATGGAATCACCACTAAAAGTCTTTATAGAAAATCCAATTTTATTGAAAACCTCAATATTTTCCGAAATCAATTCAGGAATTGTATTACTGAGATGCGGTGGTAGATCTATCACTATAGGAAATAATAATTTCTGGGTTTGGGCTGGAGCTCCATGAATTCTGTGTAATATCTTTTCATATATTATTCGTTCGTGTGCTGCATGCTGGTCGATGATCATTAATCCTTCTTCTACCTGAACAAAAATGTAGCTTTGATGCAATTGCCATGGATTTATTACATCCTCCTCAGGCCGAAGGAACATATCAATTTTATTTTCTGTAAAATTCTTTTCGATCTGAATATCATCAGCTGTTTTTTTTCTGAAAAGGTCAGGTTGATAGATCTCCTTCAATTCTTTCTTTACCTGATTGAAGCGTTTCTTCTCCATCTTATTAGAAAAGATCTTGGATTCAACTTTAGTAGTTCTGCCGGTTTGATAAGTGGAACTCATTATGTTCTTTATCTGTTTGAATTTATCATCTTCATATTTCAGAAGCAATTTCTCGATAGTTAATTTTATAAAAGTATGAACTTTGCCGGGATCTCT
>JAGLPW010000105.1 GCA_023137125.1 Candidatus Cloacimonadota bacterium
ATCCCACCTAATATCAGAATGAGGATCGTTAGCATAAGTACTGTAACTCTTCTATTTACCGAAAATTCTGCTAATTTCATCATTAACTCCGTTTATTAATAATTTTCAATTTATAATTTCTACTTTTTCGTCATCTTGCAACCCAATATTTCCGGAGACAATTACTTCTTCTCCTTCTGCAATACCTTTCTTTACTTCGATCTCTTCTTCGTTCCCAATTCCCAGTGTTACTTCACGTTTTTCTGCAATTCCGCTTACAGCTACAAAGACATAACTTGATTTCAACACACTTTCCTGGGGAATAATTATTGTGTTTGAAGAAGATTGAGTAATCAAATCAATCCGTGCAAATTGGTTATGTTTTAATAAATTAGAATCGTTATTAATTGATATCTCAATTGGAAATGTACCGGACATCATATCTGCTTCTGGAGAAATATATGAAACAAGCCCATTAAATTCTTCATCAGAATTATCAACTGTGATGATAGCTTTTTGTCCTTTCTTTAACTTGTTAATATCTTTATCTGAAACTTGTAATTTAGCTTTGAATTTACTTGAATTTACAATACGAATGAGAAATGGATCTAACATTGAATCAAATTTTTCTCCTTCCTTTTTGTATAAGTATGTGACTATTCCGGAGATTGGAGCTTTCATTTCGATATTATCCAGCATAAATTCATAAGAAGATTTTATCACGTTGTAACCTGCTTGTACTTCATCGAAAGTCTGTTTATCAATTGCATCGCTTTCCAGAAGTTTTTGCATTCGTAAATAATTCTTTTCTGCATTTTCAAATTGGATCCTTGTTTGTTCCAATTGGGTTTGATCCAGTTTTACTAATAGATCTCCAACTTTTACATGGTCACCTTCTTTTACAAATAATTTTTCAATCTTACCGGACATTGAAGGACTTGCATTGGCAACTGTTTCAGCTTCAACTTTTCCTGAGTATTTTAAATAGACATTGATCTCACCTATTCTTGCAGTTACAGTTTTCACGTTTCGTTTACCCGTAAATCCAGTATCTTCCTTAATTACTTCCTTATCTTGGCATCCAACCAAAATAAGTAAAGCCAGTGTTATAAGTATAAATATTTTCCTGTACATTATTCCTCCATCTCGCCTGTATATTTTTTTATTTCAAATTTAGTTAGAACGTAATCGTAATAGGATGAAATAAGATTCATCTCGCTGCCAAACAGCATGGTCTCCGCATCCAGCAGCTCGGTATTTGTAATCATTCCTTGTTCAAATAACTGATTTATTATCTTATGATTTTCTTTAGCAAATTCTAAAGCAACTTTATTATCTTGAACTATTCGTGCTTTTGTTATTAATTTATTGAAAACATTCTCTGCAGCAATCAGGTAATTTTCCCGAGCATATTCTGTTTGCTTTTTGGTTTTTAGTAATTCATATTTTGCTTGTTTTACTTTAGAAAAATTGGAACCGCCGGTAAATAATGGAACCGAAACTGCAGCAACAAGATTCCAATTATCTTCTCCTGAAAAATCAAATTCGTCATCACTCTCGATCTGATAATCGAATTGTAAATTTAAAGAAGGAAGAAAATTACCTTTTGTCATCCAGTAATTCTTCTTCATCATTTTATTTGCCAGGTCAATACTATTTAATGTGGGGCTTGCAATTTCTACTCTTTTTAGAAAATCTTGTTTTGCGGCTTTGATCTCGTTCAACTCCATAGCCACAAAACCATCAATTTCAGTATCATATTTTGCAAGCTGAATTTTAGATGGTATTTTTTCTTCAACTCCTATCAGAGAATTCCAGAAAGATAAAATTTCATTTAGTCCATTTTCAATTTCAAAATTTGATGTTTTATCGTTGTTCAGTTTTACTTTCCATTGTAATATATCAGATTTTTTTGCAGTTCCAACTTCAAAATTTTTCTCTACTTTTTCTAGGTGCGAAATGCTGGAGGATAAACTTTTTTGAGTAAGCTTTTGAATATCCTTTAATTTCAAAAAGCCAAAATAAACGGAAGCTACGGTATAGGAAATATCAAGTTCTTTGTTTTCCAGTGCAATCTCTGCCTGCTGTTTTGCTAAATTTGCCAGTTGATAACCCAGAATTATTTTCCCACCATTGAATATTGGCTGCTGAACTGTGATATTGTTTGTATAAGAAGTCTTATAGATCCCTGTTCCCATTGCAGCTGCAGAGAATGGAATAAAATATTCCGTTGGCATTCCGTTGAAATTAAATACAGGCATTTGAAAAACTTGCATAGCTTCATCATAAGTTTCATCATCAATTCGAACAATTGCAGAATTGAAGGAAACTCGTGGTAGGAAATTTGAGAATGCATCGAACTTTCCCCAATTTGCAGATTTCAAAGAATATTCTGCAGCTTGGATTTCTTTGTTATTTACTTGAGCCAATTTTATGCTTTCATCAAGATCGATTTCTACAGCATAAAGTGCAGAAAGAAATAATAATGTTAGCATTAGTAAAAGTAATTTTCTCATATTCACCTCGTTTTATATTTATTCATCTTTTTATGTTGAAATACTTTTCCAGAGATTCTGGAATATTTTTTCACCTTTTTCTTTCAAGTCGATTTCATCCGTCATAATATGATAGATCATCGTGCCTTCTGCAAGTGCATTTATCATGAATGCCAATGTTTCACAGTCAATGTCATCTTTGATCTGTCCGTCTTGTTGAGCTTTCTTTATGATTTCAACCAACATCTCTTGGTTTTTAAGATGTAATTTCCCATGTTTTTCACGAATTTGTGGAAATTTGATGAATGCATTTGTCATAAGCATATAGAAATTATTTACATCAATATTTTCTGAACCTGTCATTGCTCCAAGCACTTCTGAAATATTGGATAGCGATCCAAAATATATCTGTAAGATCTGTTTTAAAGTTGCTGCCTCTGAATACATTGATCTTTCAATTTCTTCAAATCTATCAAAAAGATAATCAATTGCCTCAATAAACAGTTCTTCCTTATTCTTAAAGTGATGATAAATTCCACCTTTAGTTATTTTGCATTCTGCAACTACGTCACTTATTGATGTAGCATCATAACCTTTTTGCAGAAATATTTTGAGAGCAGCCAAACTTATCTTATCCTTTGAATTCATTACGCCTCCCGCTTAAAAACCGACCGTTCGGTATGTATAAAATTTTTAATGTGATTTTTGTCAATTATTTTTTTTTTGGAAATGAAAATATAGATATTTATTTCAGTATTTCTTCTAACTTTTTCTCATCTAATTTTTCTACAATTTTCTCAAGCAATTTAATAAGTTCATCAAAATCATCCATCGAGGAAATGCAATTATGGCTATGAGCATAACGAACCGGTACACCAAGTACGATTGAAGGAATTCCTCGGTTTGCAACATGAAATTGTCTACCGTCAGTCCCACCACCCTTGCGTACCGTTAATTGAATTCTAATGTTATTTGTTTTGGCACAATCTATAACAAAATCCTTCAATTCACTTTTCACGATCATTGTGGGATCGAATAAGCGAACATGAGCACCTTTTCCTACTCCTGTTTGTGATGTGTAAGGAATTCCGGGGATATCATCTGCAGGAGCACCTTCTAAAACTATGCAGATATCAGCATCTGTGTAATTTGCCATTGTTTGCGCACCGCGAGTTCCAACTTCTTCCTGAACACTGCCAACACAATAAACTGTATTCGGATGCTCTTTTTCTGCCAATATCTTTCCTATCTCAATAACTGCTGCAACTCCAGCTCTATCATCAAATGCTTTAGAAAACATTCTTCTGTTTTTTGTACTATAATAAAAATTAGTTACAGGAACGATTTGGTCACCCAGTTGAATTCCAAAATTCTTTTCAACATCTTCTTTTGAAGTTGCACCAATATCTACGAACATATTATTAATTTCGGGTATAATATCTTGTCTGTTTTTCAGGAAATGAACCGGAACAGCACCGATGATCCCTGGATATTTTTCTCCCTTAGAATTAATCACCTCAACTGGAGAAGAGAGAAGAGTATTTGGATTCCAGCCGCCTATGTTCTGAAGCTTGATAAATCCAGTGGTCAGTATATCAGCGACGATGAAGCCGATCTCATCCATATGCGCCACGAACATGATCTTCGGTTTCTCGCTACTGCCTTTATATTCAAAGCTAACAGAACCCATATTATCTTTGTTATAAGACGTATATCCACTCAATTCATCTTTCATTATTCCAGCAATTTTATTTTCACTACCAGAAATCCCTGATTCAAGAGTTAGCTTTTTTATTAATTCAATTCTATCAGTCACTTTATCCCCTCCAAATATTATTTTTTTTGAGGATTTATTTGTTATGATGATTGTCAAATTGTTTTATTTTTATAACTCATATGGCAAATCTTTTGTTGATTTTCTAATTTAATTAGTTCTTCGGTCAATTAAGCGAATTGACCCTACTTTGTCATCTCGAGCCTGTCGAGAGATCTAGATTATTTCAACAGCAAACATTTCTTACTGGCAATTGCTTTGCCATCTACTTTCAACTGATACATATAGATCCCTGAAGAGACAGACTTGTTGTTACCATCTTTTCCATCCCATAGAATTGAAGATTGATTATTGAAAATTGAAAATTGACGGATTCTCTGCCCTTTGATATTATATATTGTCAACTCAATGTCCTCTGTGATCTCTGTGGTTAGATTAAAAGAAATATTTGTTTCCGGGTTGAAAGGGTTGGGATAATTGGAAATGTGCGGTTTGATTGAGATAATATCATCTACAGCAGGATTTTGTTCATAATCATATTGATAAATGCTACAGGAAGTGGACTCTATGTAAATGAGATAATCATTACAATCTCTTTTAAATGGGATAATCTCCTGGCATTCCGACCAATTCGTAAAGCTATAAATCTCTGGGATGATCCCAGTTTCCCATGAACTTAGATCGTAAACAGTACACTCATAATTTCCCAGAAAAAGTAGTTCGTTTTCTTCATCCACAGCTATCAATCCACTTTCCGGAATTTGCAGCAGTAATTCAGGTGCTAATGGGTTTGAAATATCATATATTGAACAAGTACAAAGATCTCCTTCCTCACTCAGAAAGAAAAGATTCTCGAAGAAAGCTGCTGTTTCAGCACCAGCGGTAGGCGTTGTGTAGCTGTTCACAAGTTCCATCTGGTCATTGGTGTTTATGTTGTTAATAACCAATAACTCATGAGGTGGGGTAAGATAAGCTACCTGGTCGTTTGGGAAAAATATTTGTCCACCAAGAACACCTTCAGGTAGATCCATATTACCAACTACCTCGAATTCATTGTCATCATTTATTATGTATTTATTAAAGACTTCAAATGTTGCATTAAAATAACCAACACCATCAATAAAGTTCATCCAGCCTGCAAATACTTCATCGGTAAGCCTTGCCATTCCTTCCAGATTGCCGTCCGTATTGATCTGGATTGCCATATCAGTTTGCAATAATGGCTCTGAGTTCCAGCAAAACTGAATCATTTTGTCTTCATCTCCACGCAGAATAACACTGTAATGATCGGTAAAATATGATTCTATCTGTTGTGGATTATATAAATCGGTTAAGTCCCACTGGTTTATTCCATCCAGCATAGTGGAAATATATAATTGATCATTATACAAATAACCACCACCATACATATAGCCTTCGTTGTAAACGCACTGTATAAGTTCAAACTTATCATTACCAATATCATATACAAAAAGCCTACCCATACCCGTCACGAAGTAAACGATATTATCATTTACACATAGATCACGAATTTCTTCCAATTGGTTCAATTCAATCTCGTCTATTAACACAGGTTCATATAAATTACTAATATCATACAATCTTGCATTAATACCGGAAATTGCAATAAGATTATCATCACTTACCCGAAAGCTATGGCATCCTTCCGATTCACTCAGGAATTCCCAATTAAACAGATCGGAGATGTTGTAGATATGAAAAGAATTATTGTCCCCACAAAAGAGCAATGTATCTTGAATAATTTCTGCTCTCCAGTAAGCCATTGACTGATTAGTTGTTCCCGATCCAATTAATTGTAGTGAAAAAGGATCTGAAATATCATATAAATAGCGTATCGAATTTTCTGTAAATGATCCTACACCATCTTTAAATTTACGAATTCCACTTCCGGGGTGAGGTGTCCAGAAACTTGTAATTTCCTCAAAGGTTTCATAATTATAAACATGTATATTCCATTCATTATTCGTAGATCTATCATTTACATATGCATAATCTCCATCAATAAAAAAAAGATGATCTCCTAAATAGTTAATTGGTGTTGAAATTATTGGATTGGCAGGATCCTGAATGTCTACATGATAAAATAAATTATCTGGAATTGCAGAAAGTAATACAATCGAATTTTTTACATCAAGATCATATTGTAGATGAGACATGTTAATTTCTTGATTAAGTACTAATGTGTCATTAAGTATATCAAATATTCGCAAACCTCTGAAATTACTTGTATAAAGTTTATTGTTTTGTATCATTAAACCATGATTGCTGTATCCGTACATTTCAGAAAATGAAAATTCGGAGATCTTGTTTAATTCGAATGCAGGAATAGGTAATGCTAAAATAGTACTTATTAAAATGAATAATATTTTTTTCATTTATTTCTCCAATTTATATTAATAGATTTAAATTCATTTCTCGGGAAACGTTAATGATTTTAAAAAGATTCTTCTCACACAAATTTATTCTTACAGATGATGAACAACATATCTACCTCCTTCAAAGTAAATTGAAGGAAGAGAGCATTTTTTTCTTTTGCTTCATTTAATCTTTCATTGTAATTATAATTTTAAAAAAAAAAATGAAATCTTTGTCAAATTGTTTGTTGTTTATTCTAATTCGAATTAATTATAAATCATGGAAAAGCTTTAACCCCTCTCCGACAGATGTCGGATCTCCCCTTACAAAGGGGAACTAAGCACTTTCTTAATCAGAGAATTTTCAATTGTTTGTTTTGTTCGTTGCTATTATTTTTTTATTTATTATCTCTTTCGATAAATTCCCAATGTAGATGAGATCTGGTTTTAAAAGTATAAAACTTCATAAATTTTAGCATTCTGGGTAAATTATAATCAGGCTCAACCTGGAAATAATCATAGTTATCAAAACTGTCATTCAAGATTGTGGAATCAATAACTAGAACGATTTCAGAGAATTTATTTAAGGAATCATGAACAGATTCACTATATTGGAAGTAATTAATATCTTGTGTTGTATAGTTTTTGAGTGAGTCTCGTAATGTTGTAAAGTAGACAAAGTTTTCTTCCGACGCTACAATAGCTAAAGGTATATTTGGATTAAACGCTTCTACTAACCGTGCTGGTTGAGCATCCAATTTTACATGCTGAGAATAATGAACTAACCCCTTAACACCGCTAAATGTAAACCAGATTGCAACAAGTATCGAAGCATACTGAGCGATCAATTTCATTCTACTAACTTTGGAAATCTGCCCTATAAATGCAAGAGGTATTAAGAAAACCGATGTCCCAAAGAAAAACCCCAAGAATAGCGTCATTCCACTAAGAGCACCACTCAGATCTACCGCTTTAGAAAGCGCAATTAGAAATGATGGACAGAAATTGATACCCGTAAGGATTCCAAGTAAAAAGGCACTTTTTGTGAATCTTGCCATCTTGGGGACATGACAGCTTTTTGCCTTTTTATTGGTTCTTACTGCAGAAAGTACGAGATAAACTGAGAGTAATATGTAGGCTATTGAAGTAAATAATTCACGATTAACAGAAGCAATTTGAGCTCCAGTATAGCCGGCTATTGCACCAAAAGCGAGATAGGAAACAAATCTACCCGCAGAAATTTCCAAAACAGCCAATATACTCTTACTTAATTTTCTATCCTCTGAGATCAGGTACGGCAAATAAATTGGTGAACAGGTTACTAGACATGCTGTTCCGGTAGTTAACCCCAATATTGTTCCTTCTATAAGTGTTTTTATCACATTTCCTCTTTATTAAAATATCAGTGTCGAACCGATAAATATTAAATTTTGTTTATGGATATCGTAAAAATCTGTATATTCATCTTTGATCCAAAATGATTGTAATGAATTTAGAAAATATTCAAATTTTAGTGAATAGGATGTGAACATATCAAGTGAGTATTTGATATTCGCAGTTGAATAAATATCTTTAAAAAGGTATTGATTCTGTTCAATAAACCCTAAAGTTCCATCGTTTTCAGGATTATATTTTATTCCTGCCAACAGATAGGAATTGTTCATATTCTTAATTGAGTAAGAATACATTGCATGAACACGAAGCATATTGGAAACTCGATAAATTTGTGATGTTTCGTTATCATAGCAGGAACGATTTATATAAGAAATAAAACCTGAAATTCCGTTGCGGAATCTTCTTGAATAACGTAATTGTGTAACCAGATTGTGATCTTGTTCGTTATTGATCCTATCTGAATTATTATTGTAATATTGTACTTTTGCTTTAATAGAACTAAATAGATCGATTTTGTTATCGTATTCAAATCCACCACCAAGATTCATCTGATCAAACAAACTCAATTCATTAAGATCATCTTTATAATATACTCTCCCAAAGATTTTCAGGTGATCTATGATCTTCAAGAAAAGTTTTGCATCAGTATATCTATCAAAATCACTAGCTTGATGAGTCTCATATTCATCATCATCTTCTAAAGGAACAACATACCTATATTCTAAGTCCCGCATGTTTGTATACATATTCAGGCTTAGTCTTCCAAAATCTTGTTTTAAGTGTAACATCGCACTGGATACCATTTGTTGTTGCGTATTATAAACCACACCGGGTAAATTTGAAAAGTATGTTTCTTCTGGTTTATAATAGCGATTATTGAACTGTAATCGAAGATAAGTAGCTTCTTGTTTGTAAAACAAGCTTAATTTTAAATCATTTGTTAGGAATGAATTTCGCCGTTCATGACTTTTCTCGGAAAAGAAAATATCATCTTTCACATCAAAAGTAAGTTTTTTGCTTATTTTCCCTGTAACTTGATGTTGATAAT
>JAGLPW010000106.1 GCA_023137125.1 Candidatus Cloacimonadota bacterium
TTGATTTTTTTAACATCTTGGGAAGCTCCTGTAACCATGTCGATGTCATGTTTTGCATTGGTTGTAAAATAATTCAATGAAAGTTGTGACCAGTTAGTTAAGTTGAATTTTCTCCGTTGATCTGAATCTTTTAGTTTTTGTTTGTTGGATGGATCGAGTTTATTTTCTTCTTTATCTGTTAAATTACCTAACCAAATAAATGGCATGCATAATGTTTCTCCAAATGGTTTCTGATACAATGATCTTGCTATTCTATAATATTTATTGTTAGATTTTGCATCAGATTTATTGTTATGCTCTTCATCAGAGAATACTTGAAAAATTGTGAATGAAATCAGAAGTAATGTTAATATTTTTTTCATTTCATTCTCTACTTAATAGATCGCGTCTTCGGGGCAGATCACAATACACTTACCGCACTGATTACATTTAGTTTGATCTATTATTGCTTTGCCATCTTCCCCGATCTCAATTGCATCTCTGGGGCAGATACCAACACAAGCTCCGCATGAATTACAAGCAGATTTATCTACATTATATTCCGGATTACTAACTTTATCGCAGCCAATATATATAAGGAGAATCATGATAAGAATTATTATTAATCCGAGTTTTTTCATTTATTATTCCTTATTGCTTTGTATGTACAACTTGTAATGCAAATCTCACAATCTATACATAACTCAGCATCGATCACCGCTTTTCCATCAATAATTTCTATTGCATTTGTTGGGCATACTCCAATACAATCTCCACAACCAACGCAGGAATTTGATTCAACAAAGATATTACTTTTAGTAATTGCAAAAAGTGAAATTGCAGCTAAAATAATTATAACTAATATTAATTTTATTTTCATTTTCCTCATTTATTAATAAAGTGTTTAAGTTGCTAATACGCCACAACTGCCTTATAAATCAAATTCCAAGGGCAAGTACAATCTCCACAGGCATTACACAAATCTGGTTCAATATATTTGTATCCAGGACCTTGTAGAATAGCATCATAATCACAATCATAAATGCAATTGCTACAATTATGGCAAGCTACTGTATTGATCTGATAAACTATCTTACCGGCCTGAGAATTTGATATTTGATTTACATTATTAAAATCATCAAATGCTTTGATAGCAAAATAATATATCGTAGCCGGTTCGAGCACATTAACAAAACAGAACTGGGAACTTCCTGCAACCTGCGGAACTGGAGGGTCATCAAAAAGAGTAGCACTTTCCCAATTGGATTCAATTATCTCTGTAGTAGAATATCTTATCTCATAATGATCGGCTGTTCCTTGCGTACCATTATCACCAGGTGCCGTCCATTGTATTTTCATAGTGTTCAAATTCGATGTAGAACCCTCATAAACTGTTAGGTCAGTTATATCCGAAGGTGGGATAATATCGATAATCAGGTTTGCATTTGGAACATTTGAAAGCGGTGAAACATTATCACTTTCATCAAATGCTTTGATAGCAAAATAATAGGATATCTCATGTTGTAGATCTTCTACAATATAATTTTGAGTTGAACCGGCTACTAATGGCCAGGGAGGATTCTGTAAAAGTTCTGCATCTTCCCAATTAGTTTCTGTAATTTCCTCCTGGGAAATCCTGATCTCATAATAATACGCAGTCCCTTGATTACCATCGTCTCCTGGTGCCGTCCATGTGAGTTCTATTATTTCATCCGTTGGTTCTGCCTGCAGATCGTTAATAGCTGATGGTGGGGTCTCATCAGGAATAGCTGTTGTTGTTGCCTGTGCAATATTAGAAAGTAACGAAATATTCTCAGATTCATCGATCGCTTTTATCCCAACGTAATAATCTGTAAGCGGTTCAAGATCTACTATGATTAGAACTTCGTCATTCCCAGCTTCCTGAGGATTTATGCTTTGTTCATATTCGTCTAACATTTCCCAGTTTGATTCAGTAATGTTTCCAGTATGAACTTTAACAATGTAATAACTTGATGTTCCGATATTTCCATCATCTCCAGGAGCTGTCCAATTTATCTGGAACGAATTCATTGAGACAGTATTAATTGTAATATCATTGATCGGGGCTGGGGGTTCTTCATCAATAACTTCACCAAGAATAAATATTTCTTCAAAAGTTGGAAGAGAAGCTTGATTGAGCTCATCATATGCTTTAATTTCCAATTTAACCAGCTCATTAGCCGGTAAGTTCTCTAAATTCCAATTCTCTGTAACTCCAGCATTTTGAGGTACTGTCGGGATAAAATCATTTTCAATTATCTGATCATTAGAATCGGTTAGAACAAGTTCATATTGGAAAGCTCGACCGGAAGTAGAATCATCTCCTGTTGCAGTGAATTGAATATTCATCATACCAATTGTGTCGGAGGTTGCAATAATATCATTGATCTGAGCCGGCTTAATGTTATCTACATTAATTGTAAAAGCATCATCTGGGCATATAAACAGATTCATACAGTCCATACATCCCGAACATAGATCTGCATCAATATAAGCAATTTGAGTACGTTGATCAAGCTTAATGGCATCCTCAGGACAATTAAACAGGTCTATACATTCAAGACAGCTTGAGCAGTCAGAATATTCAATACGTGGTTTATCATTATAAGAGGTAGTTTTATCTAAAGTATCAGTACAGCTGATAACAAAAATTCCGATTATAAATAATAGCAAAAATAACTTATTCATTTTTATAAATTTTGTTTTACAGGAAAACCTATTTAACTTGCTTGATAGCATCTACCGGACAGCCTTTATACCTTTTTCCATCTCCAAGAACACATATTCCATCACCATCGCATTTATCAGCATCGATAACAGCAATACCTTTTACCATTGTAATAGCACCTTGAGGACATGGTGACACGCATAATCTGCAGCCGATACATTTATCTGGTATAACATAGTAAGGCTTTATCTTCCATAAAGCTTTCCCAGATTCATCTCTGATCTTAAATTCATTTCCATCAATAATAAATGAATGAACAACAAGTTCATCTTCCTGCATTATTCCATTTAAAGATACTTCCATTTTAGAAGTAAGTTCAATATTATTATCTTTCAGGAATTCATCTGGAGCAAGAGAAAGTTCTACAATGTCTTCACCTGTATTTAAGAACCAGTTGCCGGCAATCTGTTTCAATTTACCGGAATAGTTCGTTAATTCTATCTTTTCGTTTGATTGTGAGAATACATTAAATGCAATTGTTAACAAAACGACAATTATGATCATTAATTTCTTTTTCATTTATCTCTCCATTTTTTATAATGGATTTTATTAACGCAATATTTAATCCACAAATTACTTATTTTTCTTTATTTTTTTTATTATAATACCATCGTCTATTCTACAGCTTTGCAGACATTTCAAACAAAAAATGCAATTTACGTTTTCTATACACTTTTCCTCATGGATCACTATCTGCATCGGGCAGTTATTTGAACATAATTTACAATTTATACAAAAGTCTTCGCTGGCGTGAATCCTATTGGATCTGATATGTAATAATTTCCCCAGGTATTGGAATACATTCATCAAAGCTGCATAAGGGCATAAATACCTACACCAGAAGCGATTAATAAAATAACCAACTATAAATATTACAATTAGCGTTGCTGCAGAAAAGAACGTTATGTTTTGAGGATGCGAAATGGCCAGAACTGGACAAAACTTCATGTAGACATATTGCATGGAACGAAATGCTGCCAGAATTGTGATAAGCATGATAATATATTTCAAGCTGTTCAGAAGTTTATGCAGCCAAACCGGTAAATGAAGCTGCTTATTCTTTTTGGATCTCGGATTCAAATTTGAAATTATCTCTTGTACAGTACCGAAAGGGCAAACATATCCGCAAAATCTTCTACCCCAGAAAACGGAAGTAATAGCTATAAGTAAACCAATGATAACTGCAATTGGATATAATAATTTTGCAAATCCGGGATTCAAGCTCATTACTCCAAAACAAATACTAGAGTAAGGACAGAAATCATGTGCACTACATAATACACTATTTATAAGCAGCACAACAACTATCATAGTAATGCCTAAAAAACTGTACTGGATTATTCTTCGTAATTCCTGATCTTTAATTTTTTTCATTGAATGGAGAAAAAATCACACTGTTTTTTAGTCAATTATTTATTTAATAGTGTGAAGTAAGTTGATTGTTGTACTCAATGTCTTTAAACAAATATGTTCTTATTTTTCTAAAACCCCGATCTTCTATTCCATCTATCCTTATGATCAAATAGATCACTACTTAGTGGAAGTAAAGATAGATTTTCACTGATCCTTTCAATTCGCTCTTCAATTTGCTCTTGTGTATAATGTTCGTTATTTGTTTTGGAGGATGAGTGTTTCAATCTTTGTAGTAGATTCAACATGTGCCTGCTGTTATAACCTGCTCGGGAAGCATAAATTACTGCCAGTTCATCAGCTTCTTTTTCATAAGATTGCAATCTTCCGTTCACGATTGTTTCATAGATACTGAAACAGAGCTCTTCCATCTCAGCTTCAACACTTAAGAATTCCTCATCTTGCTTCATACCAATTGAATCCATCTCTTCTTCCATTTCAACAAATGCATTATCTGCCATGATGTGATGTTTACGCTCTTCCATTTCCAACATTCCGTGATGCTGTGCTACGTGGGCAATTTCATGAGCCAGAATGCAGGCCAGTTCAGCTTCAGTTCTTATCATCCTCAGCATTCCAAGTGTGATAAAAACAATCCCTCCCGGACATGAATATCCATTAACTTCATCAATATCCAAAATGAAAAACTTAAAATTAATATCGTAAACATTGGTAGCTTCAACCACAATATTACCAACCTGATTCACATATTCAGTTAATGCTAGATTGCCATAAATTCCTAAAGAAGCAATCCTAGAGGCAATTCCAATTCCCATACCTTCTTCCGGAAATGTGAAATAATCTTTTACTTCTGATACAGGAATAACGTATTTCTTGTAATTTGCGTTCCGGTTAAAATTTTGATATGTTTCTTTCCTAAAGTTTTTGTATGCTCCTGTATCAAATTTTTGAGTTGTATAAATGGTTAGAAAAATAGATGAGCCATCAAATTTCTTGGTAAAGTTTTGCGCAAAACCCTTAACTCCTGCACTCATGCCATGTTGCGAAACACGAAGATCTGTTTTCTGCACACCCATCCTGGAAAAAACATCTACAGATATTTCTCTTGGGATTGTTACTTTTCGGGAAACATAACCTTCCAATTCGTTCTTTTGGATCTGCAGCCAGCCATTATCTCTCTCTAATATCGCGAAGGATGTTCCCTTCTCAAGTTCGGCTAATATTTGGAAAAATGATCCCGGACCATTCCGTACAATTGCCCTATCCCGTTTAACTGTTGCACTTTCTTGAGATAATAGAAAAACTGAAAACATTAGTAAAATAATTGTAAGAATTCTTTTCATCCCCTTCCCCCTTCCTGATAATGGGATTTAATCTAATAATTTACTTTTGCAAAGAAACCTTTGTTTTATTTTGAGTCAATATAATAATGATCTATAATGTTTTATCTATAAAATCATTTGACTACTTAAAATACTATTTATATTTATCTAAAAAATTTCGTAATAGGATGAATTATGAAAGTATTATTAGTATACAATCCATTTGCCGGTCATGGAAGAGCAAAGAAAATACTACCAGAAGTCGAAGCAGAATTCACAAAACACAATATTGAATTTGATTTGAGGCTAACCGATTATCCCGAACATGCTACTGAGATAATGAAAGAGGCAAAGTTCAAAACTTATGATGCTATTATAGCAGCCGGTGGAGATGGAACTCTCTTTGAAGTTATCAATGGTTATTATATAAATTCTGCCAGAAAAAAACCACCTATAGGCATATTGCCAATCGGCACAGGAAATGCCTTTGCCAGGGATCTTGAACTGCATGTTTCCAAATGGAAAGAAGCAATAGCAATAATTGCACAAATGAAACCCAGAAAAGTAGATGTTGGAAAATACACTTCTCATGGACAGTCATATTATTTTCTGAATATCTTGGGTTTAGGATTTGTGGCTGATGTTGGTAAAACTGCTAAGAAGCTTAAAATTTTCGGTAATATCTCATACACTTTTGGAGTATTATATCAAATGTTGATGTTAAAACCTTTTAAACTCAAAATCGAAATCGATGGTGAGCTGATAGAAAGAGATAATATTTTTGTTGAAATATCAAATACAACTTATACAGCCAATTTTTATATGGCACCGAATGCAAAAATTGATGATGGATTACTTGATATCACACTTTTAGGAAAAATGGGCAGGATAGGTCTTCTCAAAGCATTCCCAAAAGTATTTACCGGAGAGCATATTCATTTACCTGAAGTTGAAACTTTTACGGCTAAGCATATCAAGATCACTACATATCCACCAAAAGTTCTAACCCCTGATGGAGAGTTAATAGGAACAACACCAGTAGAGATTGAATGTCTGCATCAGGATATTGAGGTTCTCTGGAAATGAAACACGTTCGCTCTGCATTCTTGTGGACTTCCGGAATAGTTTTCTTTGGGATTTTCAGTACAATTGCAATTCTACTTTCATATATCATACCATTAAAAAAACTTGATCCTTTCGTTAAAAATTCATTGAGATTACTATTTAAGGTCATGTTCATAAAAGTGAGAGTAGAAGGAAAGACGGATATTGATAAATCCAAGGTATATCTGCTCATGTCAAATCATGCTAGTTTATTCGATGTACCATTACTAAAAGCTTATATTCCAATCTATTTCAAAGGGGTAGAAGCACATCATCAATTTAAATGGCCCTTTTACGGTTGGCTGATAACACGACTGGAAGCTATTCCAATAGAGCGTGATAATATTTATGCATCTATGAGAAGTATCAGGAAGGTGAATAAGCTGCTGGATAGAGGAACTTCTATTGCTATTCTGCCGGAAGGGACTAGAACACTAACCGGTGAAATGCAACCTTTTAAGAAAATGCCATTCATGTTGGCAAAGAAAGCAGGTAGAGATATTATTCCAATTGGATTATCTGGTCTATTTAAACTAAAACCAAAGGGAAGTTGGCACATTACGCCCTCTACAATAATAATTAAATTTGGTGATCCGATAACAGCTAAAGAAGTTAATGATCTTTCCATGGAAGAGCTTCGTGATAAGGTGTTTGAAAGTATAAAAGGTTTGGTTACAGAACCTTAAGATAGATTTATTCTTATTAGCGTTAATCTAATTTTATAAAAAACAATATCCAATATCCAAGAGAAGTCGTTTGCTATCGCAAGCCGACTTTTACAACACGGAGCCGAAGCGAAGCGGAGACCTGCGAAGCTCATATCCAAGTATGAAGGGAAAGAAAACACACCCCACGACTAAGTAAAGATGAAAAAAAAGCGATCGTTTCGCAATCATTGCGAAGCCGACGTATAAACGTCGTACCCCTCTCAAGAGGGGATTTTTTCTAGAATTATTTTACATCCAGTTTAAGAACACCATCCCATTTCTTGGGTGGGAACTCCAACAGGTACATACATCTCGTAAGCATAACCTGTGAGGCTTCATCATTATAAGGATCTTCGGAAAGTTCTTCAAATAACTCTCCAGCTTCTTGCCATCTACCTTCCCGATAGAATTCAAGAGCCTGCTTATAAAGTTCAATCCATTCATATTTGGAAGTATCTTTTTCATCTGTTCTTTCATCAATTATTTCAAAAATACAGGTTGGTTTTGTTTTGCCTTTTACCATTAGCGAATCTAGTTCACGACAGATGAATTTTTCTTTAATTTGTTCGTAAGTATCCTGACTTATTATAATATTAGTTTGGTAGAGTTTATTCACACTTTCCAACCGAGCAGCTAGATTTACAGTGTCCCCGATCGCAGTGTAATCCATCCGTTTCTCCCCACCAATATTTCCAGCTACCAGCAAACCTGAATTGATACCGATCCGCGTTTGTAAATGTAATTTTTCGGTAGCGGTTAAGTTCTGTTTTCTTTCTAATTCTTCCCTGAGTTTTTTATGTGCAAAAGCTGCACGGCAAGCAAGGAGTGCATGATCTCCTCTTTCAATTGGTACACCAAAGAGCGCCATAATGCCATCTCCGGTGTATTTATCTAATAAACCTTCATACTGGAAAATGAAATCGATTAGTATTTTAAAATATTCATTCAAATCTTGTACTAGTTCTGATGGTGTTTTCGTTTCGGAAAGAGTTGTAAAATTGTAGATATCAGTATAAAGTACAGTTGCATTGATCTCTTTACCGCCAAGAAGAACTTTATTCGGATCATCTTCAAGCAGTTTTATCACATCATTATGAAGATAGCGCGTAAAAATCTTTCTGATCTCACGTCTAGATTTACCTTCCAATAAATAGCTTAGTGTATTGATGAGCAAATATGAAATAATGAAGCCTATAATCTGCATTGTGAAATTCAACTGGATACGATACAATTTCCATAAGATAAAGTTTGTAAATAGCATGAGAATAAGAAGCAATAATATGATTATATTAGCCTTCTGAGGTAAGAAATTGGAAATAAGGAACATGATTGAGAAAATAATTAAAAGTGTGAGAATGAAATTGAACCAGACAGGAATTGTTGTGATAAAATCGTGATTTATATAATTGCTGAGAGCAGTTGCCCAGATCTCCATTCCCGGCATAACTTTAGAATAAGAATTAGATTTTAGATCATACAATCCCGCAGCAGTAGCACCGAAAATTACGTGTTTATTATTAAATTTATCTAAAGGTAATATTGGTTCTTTGTTATTCATATAAGCCGAGGCAGATGAGATAAGGGCACGAAATGGATATGTTTTGAAAGTACTCTGACCATACCAGTTCAATAGATAATCACCATTATTATCCACTGGTATTTCAATGTTGCCAGAGTCTTCATATTGATCTAACCATACACGATAAGCCATCTGCGCAAAATAGTGTTCATTTAACTTGAAGGACAAGCCAACTCTGCGGATCAAACCGTCATTATCTGGTGCTGTGTTAATCACACCAATAGATCTATTATTCAATAAAAATGGTTCTATTGGAGCTCGAATCCCCTGGAAGGGTGGAAGGTCTATTTGCTGATCATCAATAGAGAATTCATTTACTTCTGGTTGAATATCATTTGCATCTTTGAGCAATTGAACACCGAGGTAGACCTTCCCGTTATTTTTGATCGCATCAGCAAAAATGTTATCGGTCTCCTGGGCAGTTGTCTCTTCTCTTTCAATATCATTCTCATAAAATTGCATATCAAAAATAACTGATCGAGCTTGAGCTTCTGTAAGATAATCAACAACATATCCATAAAATGAACGAGGCCATGGCCATGAAATTCCATTCTCACTAAAGAAATCTAAACTGCTATCATCAATTGCAATAATTACAATATTTGTATCGGCTCTCTCTGGAGTTGGGTCTAGCTGGAACCGGTAATCCAGCATTTTCATTTCAATATCTTTCAAAAGGGGTGTGGAACTTAAAAAACTCACAAGTGAAACAAGAAACAACGATGCAACAAGTAGTGTATACCACTTCTTATAGAGTTTAGTTAATCTTATCGTTTGCCTTTTATTTTTCATTGACCTGCAGTTTGAATAATTTTTGGAACCATATTCTCGGATATTTTCACTGCCACGTTTTCAAAAGCTTTAAGACCTGCCTTCTCAGCATTCAATCCCTGTCCGCTAATATTATTGAAAACATTTTTATATATCTCTTCCCCGGAGCTCATTTCCAAAGCTGAAACAGTAACGTCAACAAAAGTTGAATACATCCCAAACATTTCCGAGCCTTCTCGTGATCGTGCTTTGATCATGATATATATATCCGCTCCTGCTATATCATCGGTAAAAGAAAAACCCTTTTCAGAAAAACTTTCTTTTATCTTCGGCTCAATATGAAGAACGTCGAGTTCTTCTCCTAAATTTATTTCTTCTGACTCTATAAATATGAGTAACCCTGTAACATTTAGAATGATCCGGGTTGATGGTATTGGGAACGTTTTAAGAACATTCTGATATACAAAAGAAGTACTGTCCTGATTGATCAGTTTGGAAATATCCAATTCCGCATTGAGAATTTGCATTTTCTCCGAGGAAGTTATTTTACTGATCTTAGAAGTTGCAATCCCATTCATATTTGTTTTCACATTGTTTATCATGTCACCTTCTCCACGTTTAAAACTAAACAGAATAGGTAAGTTGGAAATGCAAATCTGCTCTGCATCATTATAAAAAGCTATTACTTCGATCGATTGCTTTACAGATTTATTTCTTTTCGCATTAATATTATTCATTAATGGTTTCAATTCAATATTAGAAAGAATATTCTGAATCGAGAGATATATCTCATTATTCAGATAAATAGATGTCCCGAGATATTTTGTTTCAAGGGTTTCTCCAATGTATTTTTCAATTGGTTTGAGAGATTGCAAAAAAAAGAGAAGTGCTTTGTAATATTCTTTGTTCTGTTCACTCTTTTTTGCTTGAGAAAAGAGATCTAAAGCCAAACTAACTGCATTATTTATTTTCTCCTCTCTTGCTAATTGATATTTTACTTTAGATAGACGATAGTATATCCAATAATCTTTTTTATCCTGCCATTGCTCTACAAGTTCATATCCTTCCAATTCAGCTTCCGTAGTAGATCGGATCTTAGATTTCAGTTCTTCTTCCAGTATTCCTGATTTCTCGATCATACTACTAATCACTTCACCTGAAATATTAACTGTGATCTCGGAAGCCAGATTTTTTAAGGCTTCACTTGTTGCTCTTTCAATATGATCACTGCTGCCTTTCACTTTGGAAGCATGTCCTATTCCAATATAAAACTCGTTATCAATAGGTCTATTTGTTACCCAATCCGGTACTTTTTTTGCATGAAGCAGATTAATTTGAAAGAATAGACATATCAGTAGTAAAATTTGAAAAAACCTTTTCATTCAATTCCTCCGATTTTAGAAATAATAGATACAGGAAAGTGTAAGGGTATTCACAGTTTTTGTATAAATAAAACCATCATCATCCGAGATTTTACGATCGATCTCAAAAGCAGAATTTTCAAAGGAAATATCCATGGAATATTGATCTGTAATTAAACCGGTACCAAAAGAAAAAGCAGCTCCGATAACTTGTTCTTCATCTAAGTTCTGAAAAAGTGTAGGGAGCGATTTACCACCAAAACGCAGAGGTACTACTGCAAAATCCCAGATCTCGGTGAAGAGGTATTCTGCTCCAAACCGAAACTGATTCAAATCAAGATTTTCCATAATAATCTCCTCATCATTTCCGGTCAAATCTGCATAATCCTCTTTCAGAGTAGTGTCCCCAAATTTTCTTGATTCCACATCTATAGCCAAAGTTAGATTATCACCTAAACGATATGAAACACCAAGTCCGAATATCAGAGGCATTCCCAAAGCGTAGGAATTGCTAGATTCTACGGGGTCTGGTTCGTATATAATTCCACCTTCATTTGCATATTCTTCCATAAAAAATTCTTCATCAACAGCAAGATCAAAAGGTGTTTTCACGACAATACCAATTCTCAGAGGAGTGGGATTATTCTTATAATTAAAATCCAGCATTGCTCCACAAACAAAATTCACTCCGGAAAAAGTTAAATCAGATCTGTCATGATAATCCCAATAATAAATAGAATCTGCTAAATTTTCATTAACCATATCATTAGATTCAAAGTAAGCCTCCCCCACCCACAGGTTGGCAGCTACTCCAAATGATAATATTGATGCCATTCTATGTGCCAGCCCAAGTGTGATCGTGCTTGCTCCACCTTCTGAAAATGTTTCGTATACATATTCAGCAAAAGATCCACCTATGCCTTCATAAAAATATTCATCATGATAATAGGAATAAAGATCGAGTTGTCTTTGTACACCCAGTGCAGCTACAAATTGCTTACCATAAAATTCGAAAGGATATACTCCACTTAAAAAATTCAGAATACCATGTTCATCTTCATAAGTCTCTGCCCAATAATTGAAATCAACTTCATATACTTCAGCAAGACCCCTTCCAACAATTGATGCTTCGGGTTTATCCAATTGTGTTAATCCGGCAGGATTCCACGAAATAGCAGTAGCATCGTCAGCCACTCCAATGAAGGCTCCTCCCATACCTGCAGCTCTGGCACCCACTCCCGTGAAGTTCCAGTCAGGTCCTAAATTCAGATCAAGTTGGGCATAAGTAAGAATTGAACATAACAGAAAAAACAATATTAATCGTGTTTTCATTAAACCTCCAAAGATCAAAAGTTAAAAATATTACTGTCGATTTCCTAATATCTAGAAATAAACAATTCCAGAGAAAATGAATTTAATATACATATTATCCTGAATACCATATTCACCTCTATCGTTTTCATTAGCTGCCATTGTGAAAGCTGTATCAAAGGCAAATTTTTCAAAGATAAGTCCTGTTCCAAAAGAAAATCCGGAACCAATAATTGGATCTCCATTAATATCTGCCATAAGAGTTGGAACAGACTGGTAGCCTGCTCGAAGTGGGATTACAATAAAATCAGTTACTACAAGATATTCTGCACCAACTCTGAATTGAGATAAGTTTTCATCATGCGCATTTATATTACTTTCTCCATAAGCACGAGTTTCATAATCAGCCATCAAAGTAAAATTATCACCAAAACGGTATGAAGACCCAAAACCTAGCATCAAAGGCATCTCGTTTGTAGCCTTACCATCATCATATACAATATTATCATAACCATAATCACCATCCCACCAATAATATTCTCTAAAATATGATCCTTCTTCCTCAGCTTCCAGTTCAAATGGAGTTCTTGCGGTAAATCCAAGTTTCAATGGCAAAGAATTCTGTAAATTTTCAAAATTAGCCATTATGCCAAAAACCATATTGAAGCCGGAAAAAATTTGAGACATTTCACCTGTAAGATATAAATCATAGTATTCATTATAAGAATTACTATAATAAGTACCAGCATATTCATCTATACAATCCTTTTCGTATTTTCCAAACCACATATTAGCTGCAAAACCTAACGATAAAATAGGTAATGCCTGATATCCAGCTCCAAATGTAAAAGTATCAACTCCTCCAGTTGAATTAATTTCGGTAGTTCCGCTAATAAAGTTTTCATATAGATCTATAGGTCTTTGATATGCTGCAGCTACAACCAGTTTGCCATCCATAAAAGGATAAGCTGCACTAACGAATTCCAAAACAAAGTTAGATTTTACATTTTCCCAATTCTCTAAAGTTGATTTAGAAGAACTGTATTTTGAAACAATAGAAGCTTCCGGGCGATATAATTGAGTTAATCCTCCAGGATTCCAAACAACAGCAGTAGCATCATCGGCTACACCAATAAAAGCTCCACCTATGCCTGCAGCTCTCGCACCCGCACCGGTGATGTTCCATCTTGCACCTAAAGACACTGTTAATAATGCAATTAATATAAAAAAAATAATTTTTTTCATCTCTTTATTCCCCCTTATTTTACTACTACTTTATCTTCAATTTCAATTTTACTTATATTACCAATTGGTTTGGCAATCGACATTTTTTCTTGCACTTGAATAACAATAAGTTCACCAAGTGGAGTCACATTCCTACCCAGAACTTCTTTAGTTACGGGATGATAATATTTTTTGCCTTCCTTATAAGCTACACATTTCGTTCCCTTGCGTACACCTACATTACTTCCAATACTCAAGATTATTTGATCTTCTTCAACTTCCATAACAATTCCCTCAACCAAAGGCAGATCATTATAAATATCAATTGCTACCTGTTCTACCAGATTTTCTATAGTTTCGATATTTGTATTACCGGAATCGGCTTCTTTGGCTACAATTAAAACACTTGTTTCGGTATCGATTCCGCGTGCACTTACCTTCACAAATCCGAGCTGCATATTTATGCTTCCCAATATGATAACATCGGCACCTGCTAGTTTTCCAACTTTAATAGCAGTTTCTTCATCCACAAATCCGGATAATCCAAGTTTTTGCTCTTCCATGATCTTATCCAGAGCACTTCTTTCTATAACTCTGAATCTTCTCAGGTTCACAAGCTGGATTATCAATTTCTCTGTAACTGAATCTGTAAGATCTTTTGCTTGATCATTGCTTCTGAAAGGAAGTACAGCAACTGATAGTCTCGAACCAACCTGTGTTACTTTAGAAGGATCGTAGGTTAAGGCACCCAATGGAAGTTTACTTACCTCACTTCGTTTCTCTTTTAGCTTATCAAGTTTAATTCGCTCAAGTTCTAATTCTTTATTTTTACGAGCAATCTCTTTTTCCATTTGCTCAAGTTCTTTTTTCTCTTTTATCTTTTTTTCTTTTGCCAATTTTATTTTTTCATCTTCGATCTCTTGTTGTTTTCGAGCAATCTCTTCTTCTTTTATTCTTTGTTCTTCGATCTCTTGCTGCCTTCTAGCTAGTTCTTCCTGTTCTTTTTGCTGCGCCTGTTTTTCTATAAGATCATCCTCCAGATCTAATGGTTCTCCTTTATAATTTAATTTATTAATATATTCTTTAGTTTTTTTATCTTTTTTATATGCATAAGAAAGTTGCAGTTCACCCATTGCATCATTGAATTCACCTAGATAGTAATAACATATCCCAATATCTCTATGAGGATAATATTTGATGAATCGTGTGCCGTATGTTCTTTTTCTTTTTGCATCTTCAAATTCTAGTGATATGGCACTTTTTAACTCTTCGATAGCTCTCTCCCATTCACCTTTTTCCATAAATTTTGTACCTTTATCATAATAAGTATAAAATTTCTCAATTGCTTGAATCGGTGATATTATAAAGAGAAAAGAGAAAACTAAAAGTAATGAAATAGTTCTTTTCATTCTTCTCCTCCGTTTGTTTATTAATATAAACTCGAACTAAAACAAGATAAGTAATGCTTTTAAAATTAGTCAATTAAATTGTAAATATCAGATACTATTTAGAATATATTATTTATTTTTACTAAGAATAATAATTCTAGTGTAAAACAATATTATTTTATTGAAAAATAATTTGACAGCATACAATAGAACTACTATTGTTACTTTGGAAATTGAAGAAAATTAAATTTTTTTTGCGTAAAAAATAATTAAATAAAAGGAGTGTTTATGAACAGAAAACTTATCGATGTGTGTAAATTAAAAGAAAATATAATCACTATAACACCAGATGCTACTATTAAAGATGCTGTTTATCAATTAAATAAGCACAAAATTGGGTGTCTTATTGTAATGAAAGATACTAACATTGTAGGAATACTCTCGGAACGTGATCTCCTTAAGATTCTTGGTGATACAGACGTTCAAGATGATATTCATCACATAAGTGTTAGCGAAATTATGACACCAAGAGAAAAACTTATTGTTGGCCATCCGGAAGATACTGTAGAATATTTGATGAATATTATGAATGAGAAAAAAATCCGTCATATTCCATTGATTAATGAAGAAGGTAAATTAGTATGCCTTACATCGATCAGAGATTTGATTCGTGTACTATTGAAGGATTCAAAATCTAAAGTTAAATATTTATCAGACTACGTTCAGGGTAAATATTAATTGATTTAAGAATTAATTAAAAAATCCTCCAAAAATTTTGGAGGATTTTTTTTATGCATTTATTTTTTTTATTAATTTGTCAGCCGCAACAAGCACTTTTTCAGAGAATTCTTCACCAAATTTCACATTTTTTGGTTGAACTCCCAAAAGGTAGGTTTCCATCTTAAAGAATTCAGAAATTCTTTTTACTGATATTGTATGCGTATTCACAGTAAAATCCTGAATTTGCTCGATAGGCAAAAAATCAATAAATCCAGGATCCTTATTAAAATCTGTACAGTCAACCAGGATCAGCACTTCTGGTGCAATGGAATTTATTTTCCCAACAAATTTTTCAATACCGCTTTCTACAATGAGGGTTTTAATTTTATTAGTTTGCCGAATGTTCTTACAAATGTATATACCTATTCCATCATCGCTTTTTAGAGCGTTTCCAATACCTACAAATAATGTTGTTTTTGTTTTAAGTATTCCATTAAATTTATTATTTATATCTTTTCTCATTAATGATCTTGAGTTATTATATTAAATTCTTAATTTGAATTTCATGGTTACAGTTCGGACAAAGTGTGCTAAACATATCTTTTCTCTTTAAATTATCCTGTATTGTAACCGTAACATCTTCTTCCCTTGCCATCTGCAATCTTTCATTCAGAATATTTAGATTTAAAATTGAAGAATAAGCTTTAGGTCCTAGTTTTTCATGTATGAATTTCATATGATCTTTTGTAGTAATTATTGCCCCACAGTTATCACAAATAAGAAGCTCTCTCTCCTGAGTTTCAATTAGTGTACTCCGATCGAAGCAAGCAAGTTCAAATTCTTCATCAGAAAGTATCACTCCTTTTCCGGTTATGCAATGCTCCTCACATTTCCCACAAAAAATACAAGTTCCGTAATCCCGTGAAATTGTTCTAATCCCTGTCTGCGCATTATCGATAAATGTAATTGCATTTGAAGGACATACATTTGCACAAGTTTCGCAACCCACACAGTTATCTTCATCTACAATTGGCTTTCCACGATAACCGGCAAACGGCTTGAATTCTCCGACTGGGAATTTGGTTGTATAAGGCTTTGTGAACAGTGAGGTTATTGCTTCTTTTAATTCTCGTAATTTTGGATATTTCATTTTTGAACATCCTTATAATCATCAATAACTGTTTTATCCCAGAGTTTAATACCAAATTTATATGAACCTCGTATGAGGGCGTGTGCCGCCACTGTTGAAGCAAAGAATAAAAGTGGTATTGCTATAAGAGCTTTCATACCGATTGCTGAAAATCCATATTTAATGAATAATCCAAACAGAATACTGCAAGTTCCCAGCGTAACTGATTTCGTAGCTGATTGCAAGCGGTTATAAACATCCGGAAGACGAATCAATCCTATGCATCCAAACAGATCGAATACAACTCCAATTATAATAAATATTAAGCTTATCGTATCACTCATCTAATTTTTCCCCAGTTAAGTATTTTGCTAAAGTTATCGTTCCAATAAAACTCAAAATTATCCATGCAATCGCAATATCTATTAGGAATAATCTGCCGGTTATCAATACAAGCAAACCGCATATTCCTACAACTAAAATTCCAAATATATCAATTGCTACCATTCGATCTGCAATTGAGGGACCGAATACAACTCTGAAGAAACAACAGAAACTTAATCCGATCAGAACATAAAGAAGTAGATTAATAATCATTCGAATATCCTCTTTAAATATTTTTCAAATCTGCCTAATATTTTATTTGTGTATTCCTTTGGATCTTTACTGCTCACATATATCCAGTGAACATAAAATTCATCATCGATAATATCGACAGTGATCGTTCCGGGAGTCATTGTAATAGAATTTGCTAGAAATGTCTTGCCGATATCTGTTTTCAAAGTAGTTTTAACTTTCACAATCCCGGGTTTAATCGGCATCGATGGACTTAATACACGGTAAGCAACATCAAAGTTAGCTTTGATACATTCCCAGATAAAAATGAATAAATACACTATTATCCAGAAATATCTTTGGGGTTGGAAAAACTTCTTTGAATCCTGCAGGAATCCTTTTCCAAAAACTAATGATGTTATCAAAGCAACTACTGCTCCCACAATCAGATTCGGTGTTTCCAAATTATATGTCATCAGTAACCAAAGCACGAATATTATGATGAAAAGCGTTATATATTTCATATTTATATCCCTAAAATATTTGTTGAATAATCAGCTGCATTTATCAAAACATCTACTGCCGGTTTTAAGAAGATTTCCCGTACATCAGGAATAACCAACAAGCTTAATAATATACACAACAAAGCCATAATTATCATAGAAAATGCCATTGAGAAAGGTACTTCTTTTATCTTTTTCTTTTTCCACTTAGAACCATCATTATTATAGAAAGTGTATTTTTGTAATTTCATAAAGTAGGCAATTGTGATCACACTTACTAAAACAGCCAGGAAGGCCAGAACATAATATTGAGCTTGAATTGCTGCGATAATAATTATCAACTTACTAAAGAATCCGTTAAAAGGAGGAATACCGGATATTGCCAGAGATCCAATAAGAGATGTCCGTGATGTTATCGGTAAAACTTCAGAGAGTCCTCCCATTTTTCTCATATCCCGCGTTCCCGTTCGATATTCCACAGCTCCGGCACTTAGGAACAATAATCCTTTGAATATAGAGTGATTGAGAAGATGGAACAATCCACCAGTAATCGATAAGGCGGCGACTGCTTTATTCCCACCTGTTGCCAGAACAAGCATTCCAATTCCTAATCCCAAAATAATATATCCAATTTGACTAATACTGGAATATGCCAGCATTCGTTTAATATCCCACTGCCCGATTGCTAAGAGACCTCCAATTATCATCGAAATCGTACCCAGTACTGTGATCGTCATCGATAGTTCATATGAAAGAGGGAACATATTGAAGAACAAACGAATGATCACATATACACCAATCGCTTTAATAAGAACACCAGAAAGCATCGCAGAAATGGGAGAAGGTGCAGAAGAGTGTGCATCAGGAAGCCACGAATGGAATGGAAAGATCGCTGCTTTTAATCCAAATCCTGCAATCAGTAGAACTGAAATAAATTTCAGGAATACGTTCGTTCCAGCTTGAGAACTGCAATTTACAGTTAGTTGTCTGGAGATATCCGCAATATTCAAAGTTCCTGTATTCCAATATATAAGAGCTATCGTTAAAAGAATAATTAGAGAAGCAATCCCTCCCAAAACCTGATATTTAAAAGAAGCCTCCAGCTGATGTTTCTCCACACCAAAGGCTACAAGTGCATAAGAAGAGAGCGCAGCGATTTCCAAAAATACAAAGATATTAAATATATCACCACTGATAACTATCCCGTTCATACCAGCTATCATCAAGCTGAATAAAACATAGAATTTTCTTTCTGATGTATATTGCTTTGTGTATGAAAGTGAATAGAAAATTGCCAGGAACCCAACCAATGAGATGACTAGTAATATAAGTTTTGTTAATCCATCCATAACCATATAAATAGCAATTGGAATACCATTTACTGGTTCAAATCCACCAACCTTATAGATCAATGTACCTTCTGAATTTAGCATGAAGTGAAAAGTGAGATAAACTAAACTCAACATGAAAATGGGCGTTATAAATTTATTTATATTTTTGATGAACCTGCCAAGCATTGCCATTATAAACGCACAACCCAATGGTATAATTACAAATAGTGGAATTAATGAATTCATTTTTTATCCCTTTAGATCTTTGATCTTATTAATATCAAACGTTCCATATTTTTGGTATAACCTGATAGCAACGGCAAGCAGAAGTGCCGTTGTAGCAAGTCCGATCACGATAGAGGTTAATATCATTGCCTGTGGCAGAGGGTCCACGAATTTAGCATGTTCAAATCCTTTTGTGATTATCGGTGCTGTTCCTCCCTCAATGTAACCAATCATGATTAGAAACAGATTTATACTATATTCCATGATAGCGATTCCTATAATTATTTTTATCAGATTTCTTTTGGAGACTACTCCATACAATCCAACGAGAAAAAGTATAAAACATAATATATATATTATCATTTCCCCTCCTCATCTTTATACACAACCATAGCAATAAATATTGTAGCAATAGCTGCACAAACTTCTGCTCCGACAACAATATTTTCTAGAGGGATAAAACCTGCGCTAATAAGTTTTCCCAGCTCTCCTTTATCTAAGAAATTTGCAAAGAAGACAACACCTCCTGAGAAGAGGAGTCCCAACCCGGCAAGGATTAGGAAGCCAAGGATCGCAGCACTTTCCATAAACTCTAATCCTTCTTCTTCCTTACGTAATTTAGGAAGGATATTGCCATTTGCAAGGATCTGTAAAATAAATGCACCTGCCATGATAACACCACCAGCAAAACCACCGCCAGGTGTGAGATGACCATGAAGAATTATGTATAAACCGAACATAAAGATGACAGGACAGATGATTTGGGTGATCTTTTTAACGATTATCGTCATACCTTTCATAATTAATTATCCTTCTTCCCTTTTATCCTGAGGATAGTGAGAACACCGATTACAGCAGTGAAAAGTACAGTTGCTTCACCAAGTGTATCGTAAGCTCTAAAATCGAAAACAACCCCAGTTACAAGGTTTGCACTCTTTGTATGCTCTACTCCATCAATATAGGGTTGAGCCATGCGCATTGTATCAGCTCCAAATTCGCTCAGACATCCTGTAGCTCTATCGAAGACTATTAAAAAAATGAGAGCTGCAATTAAAGTGATAGCGTAATACACCGCTATTTTCGGTTTAAATTCCATCTTTGGGATCTTACTTTGAGTATTTTTAATTGTAGCTATCATTATGATAAGCGTTGCAACTTCTACTACAACCTGTACAATTGCCAGATCCGGAGCCTGCAAAAGTAAGAAAGCTATAACCAACCCGAACCCAACGATCCCATATGAGATCACTGCTGAGAGTAGATCACTTGCGTTTAAAGAATAGATCGAACCCAAGATCATTAAAACAAGGATGATGATTAAATAAAGTTCCATATATTATCCCTCTAAAATATTAGAATTATCAGCAAGATCAATAATCCTGCAATATACCAGAATACATATCTGGGTAAAAATCCATTGTGCGCACTGCTAAATATTTTATTGAACCATAAAAATATATTTTTGAATATATCATAAATATCGAACCATTTCTTCTCTGCTTTCTTATAGAAGAAGGAAAGAAATTTGAAATTCTTGATCGTCTGATAAAAATCTAGTGGAGAGAAATTTGTTTCTTCCTGGATCTTTTCACCGCCGATAAAGCTATCTGAAACACGATGGTTTTTTATATTACCATAAAGATAGATAAGGAAACCTACAACAATAGAAACAAGAATGAGAATAGAAACACTTTGCGATTCCCAAATACCTATATAATCCAATTTCCCAGTAACAGGCTCAATCAAATATGGAATTACTAATTTCGCTGCGAATATCCCAAATCCAATACAAATTATTGCGATAATAATTTGTGGAATCCACATCAAGAAACTTACTTCTTTAACTTTTTCCAATTTCTCATTTCTTCTTCCAAGATATATACCTGTTATCAATTTAATGAAACTTGCTAAAGTAAGAGCTGAACCAAAAATAGCCAAGGTAAGCCACACCATCCAAAGTTTATTTGCCAGTCCGGTTCCATTTCCAAAATCAATGATTCCTTGATATATCATCCATTTTGAGAAGAAACCATTGAATGGAGGAATCCCTGAAATAGAAAAAGCACAAACTAATGCTGTGAAAAATGTAATCGGCATCATTTTAGACAGACCACCAAGCTCATCTAAATTATTTTTTCCTGTTCTTTTTTCTATACTACCTGCGGTTAAAAACAATCCACTTTTATATAGCGCATGATTAACCATATGGAACATTCCGGCAGCTATGCCCAGTGGACTACCTAAAGCAATTCCGGTTATCATATATCCCACTTGTGAAACGGCATGATATCCAAGAAGTTTTTTGTAGTTATGTTGCACAAGCGCCATCATTACAGCACCAATGATAGTTATTGAACCAATTATTAAAAGTAATAAAGTTGCCCAGCTGGTTAATTGGAATATATTCATGCATATCCTAACCAGAAAGTAAATTCCCAATAACTTATCAAGCGATGCCGGTAGGAATGCAGAAGAAGATGCCGGGGCTTTCTTCACATAATCGGGGACCCAACTATGGAATGGAATAGCTCCCGCTTTTGTAAAACTTCCAACTAGTAACGTGAGGAATGCTATTATTCCCAATGTTCCCGAGGTTGCAATATTGATCTCTGACATATTAAAGGAACCTGTCAGTTGCCATAGAATTCCAATTCCCATTATGAGTACAGAATCCGACATCCCAACAAGGACCAGTGTTTTCTTAGCTGCTGAGGAGCTCTCTTCATCATAACCTTTTATTAATTTATAAAGTGTCAAACCTAAGATTCCCCAGAAGATAATGAAAAGGATCAGGTTATCCGCAAATACCGCACCAAATGCTGCTCCTAAAGTTATCACATAATATGAATAATATCCTTTTACAGCTTTTTCCTTTGTGATGTACGATAGAGAATAGAGGGCAAATAGGAAACCAAAAGCTCCAATAAATAATGCTATTAATTTACTTAGATTATCCACATTAAAAATAAGATA
>JAGLPW010000107.1 GCA_023137125.1 Candidatus Cloacimonadota bacterium
ACACTTGGGAAATTGAAGCATTCCATATTTATAAGACCGGAATTCATTTTGAAAACTATAATTGAGAAATATAGAATAAATGCAGAAATTACTAAAGAAAGCAAACCTTTAACAATCTTTAATGTTTCCGGTAGAACAAACAGGATCACTCCAAGAATGATCGGTAAAAATATTAGATATTGCAAATTAATCATAATTTCATACCTTTAACTTAGTTTTTAAATTTTTGGTTTTCTCCTGGGAGAGTTTTATCAATTCCGCTGCACTCATTATATGCTTTCCGGTAGTATAATCAAAAACGTGTGACATCCTTTCCGTGCAACAATAGCAAGGATCAACAGCAGCTGTTGCAATAGTAGCATCGGAGATCGTTCCTCCCACACAAGATCTTCTAAAAGTTGGGATATTTGTATAACTCGGTGCACGTATTTTATGTCGAATCGGGCTATTGCCTCCATCGGATTTTACAAAATGAAAGACTTCACCACGGGGAGCTTCAGCATGTCCAATTCCAATCCCAGGTGGAATTTCTTTCACTTTTACTTTTATATCTCCAGCTTCCGTCTTCTTAAGAGCTTCCAGACATTGTTTAATGATACTTATCGATTCATACATTTCCAGAAGACGAACTTCCGCTTTAGCAAAGACATCTCCTCCACTCGCTGTAATTACTTTCCAATCCACCATATCATAAGCAGCATACGGATCATCTCTACGGACATCAATATCTACTCCAGACGCTCTGGCAGTTGGTCCAACTGCACCAAAATCGTGAATATCTTTTGCAGTAAGAACTCCGACTCCTTTCAAACGAGCATGAATAACAGGATCGTCCATAACTGCACCAACTAACATTGTGGTTTTAACTTCTACATCATCCAATACTTTTAATAGTTGAGTTGCCTGTTCCGGGCTTATATCTCTTCTTACACCACCAATTGTAAACATTGCATAGTTGTTTCTGTTCCCGGTAATAATTTCAAACATATCCAGAACAGGTTCACGGTATTTCCATGCCCACATAAAAACCGTATTATATCCAAGAAAATGACCGGCAAGTCCAACCCATAAAAGATGACTATGAATCCTCTCTAATTCTCCAACGATAGTTCTAATATATTTTGCTCTTTCAGGAATTTCAACATCAGGAATACTTTCCACAGCATTCGCATAGGCAAATGGATGAGAAGTTGAACATATACCGCATATTCTTTCTACTACGTAAAAAACTTGCTCAAATGTTTTTGACTGACATAATTTTTCAATTCCTCGATGATTGTAACCGGTTTCCCAGATAACTTCTTTTACGATCTCTCCATCACAATAGAGTTTGAAAAATTCGGGCTCTTCTAAAAGCGGATGATATGGTCCTAAAGGGACTAAAGTTCTCTTACCCATCTTAATTCTTCTCCTCTTTATAATCTCTTCTGAGCGGATATTTTCCTTCCGGCCAGTCTTCTGCAAAAAGGAATCTTTCCGGTTTTGGATGATTTAGAAATTTGATTCCCAACAGATCCATGATCTCCCTTTCTATCCATTCTGTACCATAAACTACAGGAGTGAGAGACTCAATTTCCGGTTTGTCTCTTTGCAGCATAACATTAAGATTCACAATCCAGCCGCTACTGTCATCAGAGAAATGGTAAATTATTTCAAATCCTTCTTTTGAATCCATTGCAGTTACAATAATATAACGGTAGCCCAACTCCTTGAAAACATACTCTGCAATTTCAAGTAAACTGTTTTTTGGAATGTGGATCATTAATCTTTTTGTATTTACAATTTCCACATCAATGATCTTTGGAAATTTTATTTTAATATCCTCAATATATTTTTCAATATCCATACAAATCTATCCTTATTTATTTAATAATTTCATAATACCGGCTAACATTGCTTCCGGTTTGGGTGGACATCCCGGAACATATGCATCAACTGGGATAACTTTATCGAGTGGTCCTTTAAAAGTGTAGCAGTCTTTAAACATACCACCAGTACAAGAACACACTCCAATAGCCACCACAACGATCGGTTTTGGGGCTTGATCATATACTTCTTTTATTCGAGGAAGTAACTTTTTAGTAACAACTCCGGTTACCAGCAAAACATCAGCGTGACGTATACTTCCCACCAACTTCATTCCGAACCTTTCAATATCATATCTGGGAGTAAGGCAGTCCAATATTTCTATATCGCAATTATTGCATGAACCTGCACTTAAATGGAACACCCATAACGATTTTTTAAAGCACTTTTCTTTAAAGCCCAATGTATTCTCCTATAATCCAAAGATCGCTAAAATAATACTGACGATTGCCAGCAGATTCATCCAAATCCAGAAGAACCGCATTGCTTGATCAATTCTTACTCTTGGACTTGTATTTCTAATTAAAGTTACTAATAATACGACCAGAACTACTTTGAGTACTGACCAAAGAATATTTATTCCCTCAAAATTCATACCGGCAAAGAAGAGACCGACCACAAGAGCCGGAAGAACAAATAGCATTATGTATTTTGCAAGATTTACTAAAGCATAAGTAGTTCCCGAAAATTCAATTGTGATTCCATCGCAGATCTCACCTTCTCCTTCTGCCATATCGAAAGGCACTAACCCTAGTTTTGCCTGAATACACATCAATATTACAATAAAGCCTATGACCCCTGATACACTTCCAATAAAAGCACCATTGGCGGCTTGGAACGCAATGATCTCAGATAGTTTTATGCTCATTCCTGATTTTAAAATGATTGAGATCAACACGAGCAAGAAAGGAACTTCATAGCTCAATATCAGTTTCATTTCACGTGAGGCACCGACAGCTGCCAACGGATTTCCAGATGCTAAAGCACCGATCATATAACTCAGTGAAGGGATATTCAGCAGATAAATGATCACAATAAGATCACCTACAAATCCTGTTTTAATTCCAAATAATGGAAGCAGAATGAACACTGCTGATATTACTGCACCAAAAAGTGCTAATATTGGAGCAACAAAGAATGTGAATTGAGAACCTTTCTTTGGGATCAAGGTCTCTTTGGTTAACAGCTTGATGAAATCATAAAGTGGTTGAAGAAGTGGAGGACCCTGACGGAATTGGACTCTTGCAGTTATTTTCCTATCGAACCAGGAAAGAAAACCACCAACTATACCGGAGAATAATAATCCCGGAAAAATTAAAAAATAAAATATTTCTTTTCCCATTTTAATCCTTTATTCGTTCTTCATTAATTTATCCCAGATAAACTCTTTAACCAGGATATTATCATTTAATTTATGAATATTTTCTTCTTTATTTTCATCGAAATCTACAATTGTAATTGCACCTTTGGGAGCTGTTTCCATACATTTTAAAGATTCTGTATTATCATTAAAATCACAAAGATCGCAAATAGATTTTTTGGAAGTAAACACTTCGTTCATAATTGAACCAAACGGACATACGGCTACACAGGATTGACAACCGATACACAAATTTGTAGCTCGAACAATAAAGCCGTCATCATTCTTTTCCAGAGCTTCTTCCGGACAAACCAAAATGCAGGGGGAATCTTCGCATTGTCTGCAAGTAAACAATATCATTGCTTTTTCTACAATATCTTTCATTCCGATATTATTTGGATGGAAATTGTAAATACATTCACCGAAATTGTAATTGCCATCTTTCGGATCTCGGAACTTTGCCAGATCAATTAATATTTTTTTGCTCATTTTATCCGCCAAATCATATTATTTTTTCTCGAAATAACTGCGAAATTCTATCATTTCTGTGGTATCTTTTATCTCATCGTAAGTAAACACTGGGCCGTCTTTGCAAACATAGAGACCGTCCATTGCACAGTGACCGCATTTCCCTAATCCGCACGACATGTTCGTTTCCATTGAGAGATAAATATTTTCTTCTTTTGCACCTAATTCCAACAGACGTTTTGCTCCGAACTTCATCATAATTGGTGGTCCACAAACAATAGCAACAGTCTCTATAAAATCTATTTCGATCTTATCTAACAGGACTGTAACTACACCTTCCGTTTCATTCCAATTTGCATCCGCTTCATCAACGCTTCTCAATAATTCTACATTTTTATGTTTCTTCAGTTCATCAAACCAATCTTTGTAAATAAAATCTGAAGGTGTTTTTGCACCGAAGCAAATATAGATTTTTTTAAATTTATCTTCTTCTTTTAATAAAGTGAGAATAAGACAACGCAGTGGAGCAAGGCCAACACCGCCTCCTAGGATCAGAATCTCTTTTCCATAGAACTTTTCTATTGGATAACCCTTCCCATAAGGTCCACGGATACCAATAGTTTCGCCGCCTTTTAGCTCGTGCATTTTTCCGGTTACATATCCGGCATTCATTATTGTGAGTTCCATTTTATTTTTTACATACGGGGATGAAGAAGGAGTGTATGGCGCTTCACCAATCCCATCAAGTGTAACTTCCACAAACTGACCGGTTTTGAATTCAAATTCCTTTTCTGCACTAATAAAGAAAGTCTTAATAAGCGGAGTTTCAGTTACAATTTTATCTACTTTATATTTAATTGGTTTATAAATATTCTTTTCTGCCATTTTCCATCCCTTATTTACAAGCTTCAATTATTAATTCATTTTTATTGATCTTACCAATGCAGGCATCGATACATCTTCCACAACCGGTACAGGCAATTTCACCGAACATATCCGGTTTATGTACAAATTTACAAAGATAGCGATTTTTTAAGCGATTGTAAATCTTTTCCAGTGGATCTTCATCACCTGCTACCCGTTCAAATGCAGGATATTGGCAGGCATCCCAATTCTTTACTTTCTCAAAATTTGCTTTATCTATTAATAAAAAACAATGGCAGGATGGACAAATAACAGCACAAGCTCCACAGGAGACACAATCTTTGGCATATTTCTTCCAAATCACTGAACCTTCCTTCAATAACATTTTTCTTGTTTCTTCTGTATCGGGAAGTTCCTTGTTCTGCAATTTTAATTCTTCAATAATCTTTTGCCTTTTCTCCTCAATCCCTATGGGAATACCATCAATTTCTATAAGTTCAGTAGAAAACTCACTTAAGAATTTCTCACCTTTTTTTGTATGAACTTGAAGAGTTATCTTATGATCAATTAGTGAGTAAGAAATATCGCAGTTCTTTTCCGGATACGGATTAACTCCATAGCTCGTACAGTGACAATTATTATCTATTTCGTAACAATCTGATCCTATAAGAATTGTGTTATCTCTTTTTTCCTTATAATAAGTATCCAGAAAATCTTCATCCAAGAAAATCTTATCCAACAGATTCAATGCACTTAAATCGCAAGAAGGTATTCCAACAATAACTCGTTTTTTATTTTTTTGTTCTTTCACGACATTTTCTTTTATAGGAAAGAAAAAAGCTTTCAATGGTGTAGTTGGCTTGGTTTTGTTAAAGGTGATCAAATCAACATTATCATCGGAAAGCAGTTCATAATCTGGAAAGTCTTGTCTTAGTAAAGGGGCAAAAACATTATATTTCGCAGAGACCAAGCTGAGAATTTTTACCCACTGTTTCAATGAAACAGAGTATGTTCTCATAAAATCTTCCATTCTTTTATTTATATTTTGCGAAGCCGCTTTAACACAACATCACATAAATATTCTAAATGAAACTGCAAATTCATTCGCAACAAAGACACATGTATTTAATCTTGTCAAATACTTTTTCTTTGCTCCTTTCGTTTATTATATATTTATTATTAATACTATTAATATATAAAATAATCCATAAAATAAGAATAAAATTTATTTTTTATGTTTAATGAAATTATCATTTACTTGAGTGTTAGAATGAAAAGTAATAAGAATTCAATTTGATAATTAATTAATTAATATGCATAATCAGTACAAATAAAAAAGCCATACGAATAATCGTACAGCTTAATAATAATGGGGTGGGTGATGGGAACACAAAAGTTATGGATACTTGGGGACAACAATTTTATAAAGAAATCAAAAATATATAGACAATAATGAACGTCCTTAATCATGATTCGGAGTCAACTACTCTTCGTTATATAGGCTGGGATCAGGAGATCATCGACGATGCTATGGAGAGAATAGAGGAACTCTATAATCTGTAACATTCACATAAGCATTCTTCTCAGAATTATATATTTCATTTCAACAACAAACATTTCTTAACTACTTCAGTTTTACCATTCACATTTAGTTTGTAAAGATAAACACCTGAACTGACAGAATTTCCAAAATCATCATCACCATTCCAGATAATTGAATGCTCTCCTGTAGGGATTTGGTCGTTTAAAAGTGATTTTATCTTCTGTCCTTTGATGTTGTATATACTTAGTTCAACTTCAGATTCTTCATGGATTGAGAAAGAAATTGTTGTAGTGGGATTGAAGGGATTGGGGTAATTAGTTAAAACATTAATTGTCGTAATTATTTCATCTTCAATAGAAGTAATATTATCTATCTTTGCTACAAATATATCAGAATTCCCACTACTGGTTAGATTAAAGGAACCAAAACTTGCTATTCCTCTATAATATCCTGTTACATACACATTTCCTTCGGCATCTGTGCTTATTGCAAATCCATTATCATAAGTACTTCCCCCGGCACTTTCTGCCCAAATCCAATTACCGTTAGAATCCATCTTTGTAACAAAAATATCTCTCTCACCACTGCTGGTTAAATTAAAAGAGCCAAAACTTGCTGTGCCATGAAAATATCCTGACACGTAGACATTCTCATCAATGTCTGTGCTTATTCCAGATCCACCATCATACTCACTTCCCCCAGCATTTTTTGCCCAGATCCAATTTCCATTAGGATCCATCTTTGCTACAAAAATATCAGAGACCCCATTGCTGGTTAGATTATAAGAACCAAAATTTGCTAAATAATCAAAATATCCAGTTACATATACATTCCCATCAGCATCTGTGTTTATTGCTTTTCCTATATCCCCATAACTTCCCCCAGCACCTTCTACCCAGAGCCAGTTACCATTAGGATCCATCTTTGCTACAAAAATATCATGGTCCCCACTACTGGTTAAATTGAAAGAACCAAAACTTCCTGTTCCTCGGAAAGATCCAGTTACATATAAATTCCCATCAGCATCTGTGCTTATTCCAGATCCACCATCATACTCACTTCCCCCAGCATTTTTTGCCCAGAGCCAGTTACCATTAGGATCCATCTTTGCTACAAATATATCATCATCTCCATTGCTGGGAAGATCAAAAGAACCAAAACTTGCTGTTCCTTCGAAAATTCCTGTTACATATACATTCCCATTAGAGTCTGTGCATATTGCAATTCCGTATTCTAAATCACTTCCCCCAGCACTTTCTGCCCAGAGCCAGTTACCATTAGGATCCATCTTTGCTACAAAAATATCATAGGCCCCATTGCTGGTTAGATTAAAAGAACCAAAATTTGCTGAATAATCAAAATACCCAGTTATATATACGTTTCCATCAACGTCTGTGCTTATTCCAAATCCACAATCATCAGAACTCCCACCGGCATTTTCTACCCAGAGCCAATTACCATTTGCATCCATCTTTGCTACAAAAATATCAGAGCTCCCACTGCTGGTTAAGTTAAAAGAACCAAAACTTGCTGTACCAGAGAAATTTCCAGTTACATATACATTCCCATCACCATCTGTGCTTATTCCAGATCCACCATCATAATTATTCCCTCCGGCACTTTCAGCCCATAACCATTCAGGTGCTTGGGCAAAAAGTAAAAATGAAAGTGTAATAAATAATAAAATTGAAAGTAGCCTTTTCATCTTTTCCTCCAAAATAAATAGCTGCTAATGTTTCGCATGTACTGTGAAATAATACTGACACGCTTGTTATGTGAAATAAAACTCATCATTTGATTATTTAACCTGGATAAGAAGATTTATTTCCAGACCACTAATTGTTTCTTCAAAATTAAGATCACTAAACATCGAAGCACTTAAGCCAATTTTCTTATAAATCATTTTGTTTAGAGTTAGTTTTATTGGCAATGTTATGAATTTATCAAATGTAGACTTTGCCGGACCTGCTTTATCTTGGTTGGTCTTTCTTTGAATAAAACCAACTCCAGCAAAAGCAGTAAGATTAAAATTTTTAAATGAATAGATTTCTCTACCATATTTCAAAGCAAAAACTAAAAAATCTTTTCCAGTAATATCATCATTTATATCCAGTTCTAGTGCAATAGGATTATTATCAAATTTCTTGTAGTTGAATTCGACACATTGGTTTTTCCATTTAACAATTATTCCATAATTTGGTGATTTATAAAATATTTTATCATAATAATAACTTTTTGGATTGTCTTCAGTATATATTATTGAACGTCCAGCAGTAAATATAATTTGAAAATTACTTCTTTCTGCCCATAAACTTGATACCAATAATCCCATTATAATTATTATCAGAGTCTTTATTTTTTTCTTTTTCATTGTTACTCCATTTTATCGTCTTCTAAGATCTAATTCACATAATATTTTACGTGTGCGTCGTCCCAAAATATAACTAACAGACAATCCCCGAATCCCCCTCTTCAGGCCAAGAGAGGGATCTTTGGGATAAAATATTCATTAGATTACTTCAACATCAACATTTTCTTCATTATTGTTTCATCTTTAGTTGTTAATTTGTAGAAGAATATCCCTGATGACACACTCTTTTCGTTATTATCCTTGCCATTCCAGACTGTTTCATACGTTCCGGCCAGCTGTTCTCCTTTCACCAGAGTTTTCACGATCTGTCCTTTGATATTGTACACAATGAGTTCAATCATACTATCATTTGGTAGAGAATAAGCAATTGTAGTAGATGGATTGAAAGGATTGGGATAATTGGAAGCAACTAAACTGGATGGTAATTCTGGTATATCTGGTGATGAGGTTCCATCTGAAATTGTTATTGGGTATACATATTGAACAAAATCACCTTCATCACTATAAACATAACTGATCATTCTAGCTTCTTCACCGGTTTGAATGCCGGATGTAACAGTGAATGATGTTTCATAATAATCACCAGCAATTACAATTTCTTCTTCAAAATAAGGTTCACCAAATTTTGTATAGTCTACTTCGTAATAGTATCCATTAATAGAATTTGAATAAAAACAATCATATTCTGACTCAAATGCCTTAAATTCACATTGAGAATAATCAATGGAGGGAAGCTGTCCGGAAATTGAAATATCATCATTATATAATAATATCTCAGGGTTTCCAATAATTGTAATATTCTCATCACGTTGTGGAGAATTCACAAAAAGCAATGGATCACCTAGTATATTAAATCTCTTGCTATTGATAATACCTGCTCCACTATTTATTTTAGCATCAAGAAGAGCAGCACCCAGATATTGATAATCATTTATTATATTCTGGAAAAAAGCAAGAAATAGAACGCTATTACTACCACCACTTGTTGGTGCTCTGGCAGCAATAGAAGCAATTGCCCCACCATCCTCATAGGTAAGGAATTGTTCTGCCATACAATCGAACTCCAAAGAACTGAAATCTCCAACACTACCTGAAGCTGCAGTGAATAGAGGAAGATGATCGGTATTTTGTAATAATTGAAGCTGGGTAGAAACCCTGAAATAGTCCTCATCACCTAGTACATCTTCGTTTCCATGACCAATAAAATGCCATATCAATTGCCCGTCATTTACTTTATCAATAACGTCTTGTGCTGCTTCTGGTTTATTCCCATTTGTATTCATTTCATATTCTATACCCAATACACGATCTATCCAAGCTGCATCAGATAATGATTCTGCTAATTCTTGTGATCTGGCTGTATGATTCAAACCACTTGAGTAAGATAATCCCTCTAAAGTTCCTCCTTTATGCTCATCATCTGCAACTATGAGCATTTTATTTCGCCACCAATCAAGTGTTGGACTTGTGATATACTGAATATTTCTATTGATGATTAGCTCTAATTGTTCTATATTCTGAGCAGGAAATCTACCGATAGGGATATCGGGATAGTAATCTGTATCCAGCATGACAAATTCATCATCTGTATACCCAATTACAACTATTCTGTTTTTATCATTGGGAGTATTCCATTCTTCAGTTCCACTTCCCATTATAAGAACAGAACTATCCATCCAGATAGATGGGTCATCGAAAAATTCAATGAGATAATCTAGAATCGCTTCCGGATATGCTACTCCTCCGCTCATTTGATCAAATATGTCTTGTTGATCTACAACAGAACGTACGATTTGAAATTCATTCCAATAGAAATCTGCTAATAGATTTGCCTGAGTTAAGAATTCTTCTGGTGCGATAATAATGTGCTGCCCATCACGAGCTCTTTCAATGTGTTTTTGTTGTTTTGAATTTATCGCCTTCAATCCTATTAATACTAATATCATCATTCCGATTAGTGTAATACGCTTTGCCATAAAAAACCACCTTTATTAATTTTTTTGCAAAGATAATGAAGCTATCAATATAGTTTAGCAGCTCCCTTAATAATTTATTGTAAAAATTAAAAATATTAGCAATTTCATTTGATGTACTTATTCTAATAATAGCATTTTTTTGTGCAAGCTTTTTTTACCGGTGATGAGTGTATATAAATAAACACCTGAACTTACTCGTTTATTATTATAATCTCTTCCATCCCAAATAACTGAATGTTGTCCAACTGATAATTGATCGTTAAGAAGTGTTATGATTCTTTGTCCTTTGATGTTGGAAATGGATAATTCTACTTTACTTTCTTCTGGAATTGAGAAAGAGATTGTTGTTGTTGGGTTGAATGGATTTGGATAAGCTGATTTCAGATCAGTACAATCTATTGTTTCTACAAAATCATTATTTAATGCTGTATAATTCCCAGTTGTAAAATGCCACATTCCGCTCCAAAGTGATTCATTTTCAGATGTAGATTTTATTCTCCACCAATACTCTGTATCAGGAAGCAATTCCGGAGAAAAAGTGAATGTATTATTCGAAGTATAAAGCCCATCACCAATGTAAATGAGATTATCATTTGAAATTCCCAAATAAAGCTCATACATAGCACCGGATTCTGCACCTTGCCAAGATAACTCACTATTGTAAGCAACATTCTCCGCATGTCTTGTTGGAAAAGGATAACATGCTACATTTAAGTTTGCTGTAAAAGGATAATTAAGAGTACAGAATCCTCGACTCTCAAGAATTGGAATATGAACTTCCAATGCTTCTTGGGATATTGGATTAGTAAATATCCCAAGATATTGGATATACAAATAATCATCCAAGCCTAGATTGGTGTTCTCCACTAACGGAAAAATATCTGTAATTTGGTTATCCTCTAGATGCAAATTATTTAAGTTCGTTAAATTAGAAATTGCTGAGATGTCGGTGATCTGGTTGCTCTCTAGATGCAAAATATTCAAACTCAGCATACTGGAAATCGCTGAGATGTCTATGACCTGATTGTTGTCTAATCTAAATAATGTTAAATTTGTAAGTCCGGAAAGTGCAGATATATCACTGATTTGATTATTGTACAAACTCAAAATCGTTAAATATGTAAGTCCGGAAAGTGAGATTATGTCACTGATTTGATTATTGTGTAAACTCAAATATGTTAAATTTGTCAGTTCGGAAAGTGCGGTTAAATCACTGATCTGATTACCCAATAATTCCAAACGTGTTAAATTTATCAGACCAGTAAGTGCATTTATTTCACTGATCTGATTACTCCACAAATCCAAACGCGTTAAATTCGATAGCCCGGACAGAACAGATATGTCACTGATCTGATTAATATGTAAATCCAACCATATTAAATTCGTTAAGTACTGAGCACCTTCGATAGATATAATATTTGCATTGCTAGCATTCAGAGTCCCGGTTAAACCATTCAAATCGGCAATGGTAGGTTCATACTCTGGGGGTTGGCCAAGCGCTTCATTAATTTCTTCTCGGAAATTATCATCCGGTATAATTTGAGCAAAAAGCCCAAATCCCATAATACTAATAATAACTATTAAAAATAATTTATTACTCATTCTTCCTCCAAACTCATTATTCAATTATACAGATAATGGTTGGCTGCTGCTCCGCTCTTCTTGCTTGGCTGTGGAGCTGTGTGTTAGTGGCATCTTCCCTCATTTTAATAACAAACATTTATTCACTGCTTCGATTTTTCCGTTAATACTCAGCTTATAGAAATAGATTCCTGATGAGACTTTCTTTCCTGTGAAGTCTTCCCCATTCCAAACTATTGAATGCTCTCCTGCTGATATTTGATTGCTTAAAAGTGATTTTATCTTCTGTCCCTTGATGTTGTAAATGGATAATTCTACTTTACTTTCTTCAAGAATTGAGAAAGAAATTGTTGTTGTTGGATTGAAAGGATTGGGGTGATTTGATAGAATAAATTCTACTATTTGAATTTCATTATCATCTATTTCATTTAATTGATCAAAATAAAATGCTCCCATGTCTGCGATTGTCCCATCAGGATCCAAAGGTGATGTAGGATCTCCAGCATCAATACAGGGTGAATTTTCGGTAAGATGATAATCTCCATTTGCTGCATCTACAAATAATGGATTTGAATCTATATTACCATCTCCTTCCCAACCTCCTTGAATATCGGAATAGATTACTGTAATTGTGTCTAATGATGAACTATAAATTTCTTGCGGGATATTGTTCCAAAGAATACAATTTACCAAATTTGGATGAGAATCTAAGATACTATAAATTCCACCACCAGTATCATTAGCCGAATTTCCATTGAATGTAACATTGTATAAATTTGGATAAGAGTGAAGACAAGTTATTCCTCCACCCATACTTGATTGATTATTGATTATTGACACTTTTGTCAACGTTGGATTAGAATATATAAAGTATAGTCCACCACCTGAATTTGCAGTATTTTGAAAGAACTTAATATTTAACAAATTCGGTGAAGAATGAGCACAGAATATTCCGCCACCACGACTTGGAGAAGAAGTAGCATTTCCATTTTGAATAGTCATATTTTTAATGGAAAGATTATTGTCATCCCAACAATATAAGATATTATTTAATCCTTCACTATCAATAATTGTATTTTCCATTTCCTCACCTTCTAATGAAATATAGCTTCTGCAATTAATAGGAAATCTTTCTTCTGTTTGAGAAAGTGAATAGATACCATTTTCTAAAAATATTGTATGCGGATTTAAACTATCTGCAATAACTTTTGCTAACGCATATTCAATATTTAGTAATGGGTCATCGAGAGTAATTCCACTATTCCCATTTGAACCAAATGAACTAACGTACAAATCACTATTCACCTGATCAATTTTACTATTTAAGATATCAAAAGAAAATTTATCAATTGGATAAGCAAAATATGAATTTGGTTGCAATACTGTAAAAGTATCAACAATTACATTTATTGTTTGATAATGAATTGTATGTAAATCATTATCCACATTAGCATGATTTAAATAAATATTGCATCTATTATTAGTATTAAAAAATATATTGGAATCATCAATAAAAATTCCACCTCCTCTTTTGGCAGAATTATTATTGATTGTAACATTAGATAAATTAATTTCAGAACCATAATAGAAAATCCCACCGCCTTCTATACCTGCTTGATTATATGATATGTTAACATTCTCTAGTGATACATTTGATTCTGATATAGCAATTCCACCACCACTTCCACCGTAAGTTGCATAAGCCGTGTTATTATTTATTCCTACATTCAATAATTGAATATCTGATTCTAAAATAAGTAACCCAGCACCATAAAAAAATGAATTATTATTATAAATTAAGGAATTCGTTAATTTTGCATTCGAATTGTAGAAAAAGATTCCTCCTGCATCACCTTCAGAGACATTATCATGAATTATTAAATGCTGCAAATATGGATTCGAATTATTAATACAGTTTATCCCAGCACCTATGGAATTTGGCCAAGATCCTTGAGCAAATCCATTAACGATAGAAAATCCATATAGTACTGCAGTAGAGTCTTCACCGCTTTCAAAAATCACAACAATCCCATCAATAATTGTCTGAGAAATAAAGCTAGTATCTTGTGTTGTTAAGAATAATGATGCTATGGTTATGTCTTTGCCATTGTAATTAATATTCTCTGTATAAGTTCCTGGTTGAACTAAAACAGTATCTGCATCTACAGAGATATCAATACCAGCTTGTATAGTTGGTTGATCTGCAGGGATATTAATTATGGTTGAATAAAGATTAGAGATAACAAAAACAAATAGTACTATTATTACTTTTTTCATTACGATCTCCTAGTTAATGAAAAATTCTTAAAACATATTACGGAAATAATACCTACAACCGAAATAAAATCTCGCACGTTCTTCCCGTTTCAAATCAGTTAAATTATAATCATCATATTCGTATAAATCTTTGTCTACATATTTCAATTCAGAACTTATTTGACAATACAATGAAAAATTATCCTCAATATAATAATCAATTGATGTGCTTAATTTAACATTAAATTTATAACCATCAATATCCTCGTACCAGTAATAATTATAATTGAAAACGACATTAGAATTCCATCTAATGCGATCAGTTACTTCAAATAAGTGACTATTTGAGAAATCAAATATTAAATTTGAATCTTCCGTTGAATCTTCTGTAAAATACTTTCCATAGGATAATGTTGAAGAAACTCCAATCTGATACTTAAGATTAACATTATTGTAATAATTGAAACTAATACTAGGACCAAGATAAAGCTCCTTGATTATATTGTCATCTCGTTCATTTATATAACTATGCCATAAATTAATACCGAGAAGGATTTCATTCCCTTGACGACGCGTGATATACTCTTGCATTACTTCAGTTAGATATAAATTCTCAGATATATTTAGAGCACTAAACTCATTACCCAAGATTGGGGATATCTCTTTCCAGAAATACTTTTCATGTCTATTATATACACTTGCAAATTGATGATATTGTGCGAATTTATCTGCAAGTTCTTTTATCTGGTTTTCTGAAAGAGTCATTCCTTTGTTTAAAGCTTCCACTCTTTCCCTTAATCTTAATGCTCTGAAGATTGGACTCACATCTCGTATTCTTCCAAAACCTATTCCCAAAAATGAAGTTGAATTCATGCGACGTTGAATGCGATCTTGATCATCTGGAGAAGCGTTTATTTCACGGTAGCTTAATTGCGAAGTTAATGAAAAATTCATGAAAAAATCATCTTTAATATAAAAGTTATAATTCCCATGTATTCTTGGAAATAGTTCATAACTTCTAGCTATCTCATCTATCTCATGTTCTTCATCCTGATCTTTAGAATAACCGAAATGAGTGTTAACAACAATATTAAAAGCATAAGAATTGTTATCTGATTCAAAAGTTCGTGTATAATCAGGTGAAATATTGAGCGAATAATCTTCTCTTATTCGCTTATAAGCTGTTTCTCTTCTTAGAAAATTGCTTCTACCTGAAAAAGCGACACTGCTAATCGAATATCCCCAAGATGGAAGCTTATATTCCTTAATAAGATCATGATCTTCAATTTTGAAACCAACACTACTCCAACAATAAACAAATGATGCTATCAACATGATAAATGCAGTAATAATAATTTTCTTCAAAATAATCCCCCAATTTTTTTATTAGTGAATATTCAAATTAATATCTCTTATATTTATATAGATTAATTTATTAATATATTTGGGTGACTACATATGCTAACATTAATGATCATTAATGATTAAGAAACATCATCTTTTAATATTTTTTTTGTCTCTTCGAAAGTAAGCGGAATTTTACCCTTTATCTTTTTGGGCAGTTTTTTGAGTATTTGTTTCATTGGCTTTTTGATCACTAAAACCGATTTAGGTTTAGAAATAAATTCGGTTACTTTAATCCTTTTACGTTTATCTAATTTGAATCTAAATCCACAGAATTGAACTTGATTGAGCGAATCAAAATAAGGTAGAAGGATTTCATGGATCATTTTATCTTTTAGGCTAATTTTATAATCTAAAACTTTTGCAATGTCCAAAGGCTGAATTTGTTCTGCCGGTATATGTTCCAAATATGAATGAAGAGATTTAAGATCATTTGACTTCATCTTCTCTACAAATGTTTTTATAAATTTAACAATTTTTTTATTGGTATTATAATCAATAATATCTTTAGAAGTAGTATAACCCTCTTTTAACAATTTTTTAGCTTTGAGATTTCTTTTCATTTTGTAAACACGTGTGTGGGCAGAATGATATGACAGGTTCAGTAGTTTCGCAACTTTTGTAATAGTGAAACCACTTTTTACCCAGAGCCTGAATATTTTATAGTCATCAGCCGAGAGTAGCTGTTTAGCTTCTTCAGAGCTGATCAATTTATCAGAATATTGAATTTTTTTCATAATATCTTCTAACTTATCTTCAAAATCTTCAATTTCTTCTTTTTGTAATAATAATTCTGAGTTCTTACCTTTGTTAAATCTAATATATACTTCATTTTTTGTAACTTTATTACTCCAAGCTATTGGATTCGTGATCTCCTTCTGATTTAATAGATACTTTAAAGATACAATTTGGGCGATGTCTTCTGCATCATGATAATTTCGTATCATCAAATTTGCTAAATTAAAGGCATTATTACGGACTATACTGTAAATTTCTTCAGTCATGATAATATCCTTGCACTTTATTCTTTCATCACGAATTTTTGTTATAATAAATATATATAAAAAATAATAAATAATTTTCAACTTGAAACGGTAAAAAAAATGATTTGATGGAATTATGTGTCAAGAATAATAGTATTTTATAGTGTGAAATAAAATAGTCAGAATTCTCCAAATTTTTAATTACTTTTTTGAGAAATCCAACTAGGATTTTAAAACCATATTTAAGAGAATGATAATAGCAAAATATGTTGATTTTCTTTTTTTTATAATAAAATATTCGCTAAAAAAGTGACGGATTTTATGTCAATCTCATAATATTTTTCACAACGTTTTTCCTGAAAAATAGCTAAAAATAACGGCGTAAGCTATTATGCCATAATAGCTTACGCCGATGTTATGGGGTGGATAACAAGATGAATTTAGATAAAATGTTTACCAAAAGACTCAATGAACATTTTAATCGAGAAGACATTATGAAGACATACAATTTGGCAAAATATATGTTTTTGGAAGATCCAAATAGTGATCTGTACAAAATCTTTAAAAAGATATTCCCAGATGCTGAATAAGCTTCTTCGAGGGCAATGTTTCTACGGTGTTTTTAGATAGCTCAAATGCGAGATAATTATTTTTATGTGAAATTACATTGATCGACAGTAAAATGAAATTTTACGTGGGTAAAAATAGTAGTTATTCTTGCCCCTATTTTTATAACTTTATGTCTCGATAATCGCGACTTAGTTAGTAATGAGAGCTGTTAGATTATTAACGTGTATTCCTGCCTCTTACCTAATCGTAATCAAATAATATTGGAGAAGTTTGTTCTAATCTTTTCGTTTAAAGAAAATTAATATTTATACATTATTTTAATTGCTGTTCAATTTTATCCAATAGTGAAATCCTCTGATGTATTTCATCACTATATTTTATGGGGTCCCTGAACACTTCGTTTTCTCTATTTGTTTTTCCCTGTATCAATTATTTTTTCTTCATTTTGTAGTTTTATATTTCGAAGTACAACCTTTTTTATCTGCTCCAAACGAACAATATCATCTGTGCTAGATAGTGTGTTTTCTTCTTTTGTTATCTCTATTGCTTGAGTTTGGAAGAGTAAGGCCTGGTGGGATGCACCTAATTGTGAGGCTTTAAGTCCAAAATCCGCAAGAGCTTTAAAACGCTGCCTATTAAAAAATGATCTATCCAATTCAAAAGTATTAGACGCAAACAGCCATTTGAAATTCTTATTTTTTTCAAAATAATCTGGTGAGTCAGGTTCAAAGTTATCTTGTGTTAATTCTTCAATTTGTTGCCTTGTCGTAAGAATAATTTTAAGTTCATTATGTTTTCGTTTTTCTGTTACTGTCCCTGTTGCAAAGAAAGTGGAAGCAGATTCAAGCATTTGTTCAGCTTTGCTAATATCATCAAGATCTAAATAACCCATAGCAGAATTGAGAGAAAGAGTAAAGATCTTGTCTTCTCTTCCTATTTCTGAATATCCTTTTATTAGGAGACTTTGTAAATGCGGTAGAGGTTGGAAATTTTTGGGATCTATTTCAGCTAACTGTTTAGCTGTACTCAATGCATGTTCCAGTTGAAAGATCCCATTATCAGCTCCCCACCTTGACCATTTTTCTCTCTCTGCATAGATCAATCCAAGGACTGTATGAGACCTTTGGATAGCTTCTAAAGCTCCCATCTCATAACTCGTACCTTTTTCTCTGAATAGCAGATCCTCAAGGTCTTGAAATTTATCCCCATTAGGATCTAACTGAGGATGCTTAGTATAGAGGCTTGCCAATTCCAGAACAATATTCATCCTAATAATAGGTTTGTTTGCTAACTCATGATCATAAGAATAAAATCCAGGAGCAATCCATAAAGCTAATTCATATACGTTAGCAGTACGTATTATTTCTCCGTTTACATACATATGTGTCCCAACTGCTTTCAATATCGAAGCTGCAACATGACTTCGTAGGAGATTCTCTCCCCACCAATTCAGATTGTTAGCATTAATTTCTGGATTTCCCACTAATCCGATAAGTTCATTTATCGCTGAAGAAGACCATTCCTGCACAGGTAAAGCTTGAAGACTCTCTTCGTCTATCCATCCTTGAAGGGCACTTAACTCTGCCCAATATATTAGTGCTTCCTCCGCCAAGGAGGAATTAGAAATAAAAGAACGATTAATAACTTGGTCAAATCCATCTTTAGCCAATTCCGGATGGTTAATTTCCTCAAGATATACACTATATTCAAAAAGTTCATCTATCTGCTCAACTGGTAGTCTTTTATATAGGGTAAGTATTTTCCGATGTGCCGTCTCATTTGTTGGATTCAACCCTACTGCCTTCCGATAAGATTCTAAGGCTTGTGATAAATGGTTATTCTCAAGATATAAGTCTCCGATTGCTATTAAATAACTTTCACGCTTTTCTGTGTCAATCTCTGCAGCCCGATTAAACATATTAACTGCTTCTTCCCATTTTCCTAAGTGCTGAAGCACCAATGCAAGGTTACTAATAATTTGTACATTATGTGGTTGATCACTTAGAGCCTTATTATAATATTCAGCAGCCACTGTATGGTTAGTCTTCACATCTCCTATATCTTTAATCTGATATAAATACCCTAAATTGAAGTTTAGGATTACTCGACATTCAATAGCCTTTTTCTGATTATCGCAGTTCTGAAGGCCTTCTTGTAAAAGTTGAATTGCCTCTTCCCAACTTTTTTGGTTCACCAAATTTTGTGCTTGCGAGGTTAAAGATCTTGTCTGCTCTATTTCACTTGTTTGAGCAACAATATTACTCGTTGCGAAGAAAATAAATGATGATGAAATAAGCAATACATTTATGCAAATTTTTATTTTTAACTTCATGGTTCCACATCCTCTTCTTCAACGCTTAATTCGACTGGAGAAACTGTTGTAATCGCATCTCCGTAATATGGAATATATTTAATAATATATAGTTCCTGCACTTCCATAGGCGTATTTCCCCTAATGTCCTCCAAATGTCCTTGTTCCTGTATTGCTTCTGTTAAGATTCCCAAATAATATTCATTTAGTACATCATCATTATTTGAATCAAAAACTCCGGTGGCTTCTATCACAAACCTCCTTTTTATAAGTCCAAATGGCTCACGGAATCCAACCTCAATTAGAAATTGGCTAAAATCATTGATGCCTAAATCTTCTTTAGAGAAAGGCAAGATCCATATTAAATGATCTCGTATAGATAATGGGTTGTTAGCAATTATGATTTTGCTGAATAATCTCTCTACTAACATGTCTTTCCGTTCAGAAAGATTGTTGGTAAAAGCAAGTGTAACTTCTCGAATAAAACCACTAACAGTTCCTAAAGGACGATTATACTCTTCCATTGGACGGAATTTCCAATAAACTGGATCAATTTCTCCAGAAATATGTGTACCTCTAATAGTAACAAAAAAACCAACCTCACGTAGCTGGCTTAAATGAGTAGCTTCTTGTCGGTTATGTAAAGTAATAATTAAGCTATCCGCACTCTCATTCTCTGTTAAATTTAGAAAGACATAGTAGTCCCGAAGCGCTGTTATAATCTTTTTTGTCGCTTCCTCTTCTATCCTTTGGATTTGATCTCTAAAATAATCTTGATAATTTCTTTCTGTGATTTTGAATTTGACAGATAATAAAGGTTTCTCTTTTGCTGAGGCCGTAAGAACAAACATTAGTATCAAAATAATCAAAAAAAATCTATAATAAAACGTCATGGGATTTCCTCCTCAATTAACATGAGAACATCTTGAATCTCTTCAGATCCAATTTTAAATTTATTACTTGCCTTAATTTTATTTCCCTCAATTAGAAATTTTACCACTATCGTTTTACCTGGAAAAAGTCGTTCCGATGATGGAACTGCTTTCGGTTGTTGCCAGGTTAATAAGCTTAAAGCTGCAGCAGATTCTTCAACTTTGTCTGCTATTAGCTCTCTTTTCCATTTTTCGACAAATGCATTAGGAATAGACACATTATGACCAACTATTATTGATCCTTGTCTTGCATTTGTTTTCGATTCAGCAATTACTGAATCATTTGAAACCACAACAATCTTTCCTTTAGGAAGAAACAATTGAACACCTATCGGAACACGTATAAGGATTGATGGTGAAATACTCAAATCCTTGACTACCCGAACTTTCTTTCCAACCCAGGGATATAGATCAAATGAGTGCCTAAGGTACCCTTCAACTTCTAAATAGAAAGCTTGTCCGAATGGGCTTGTAAATTTGATATATCGAATCACATCATTGGGACCATAAAGTTCCTTAATGGTATGTTTAGATGGTGAAGAACCCTCTGGAGCTAGGTTTACCTTCATTTTATCCAACATTCCATCCGACATAAGAGTTACAGATGATACAATAGATCCAACAGTAAAAAATAAACAAAATAAAATAATCAAAATTGGAGTTTTCAGAAAAAAGAAAAACCATGCACGAATTTTTTCTGTAATTTTAGATGTTTCTTTTTTTGTCAGAATCTGTATTAAAAAGTTAATAATTGCTACTAACATCAAAGGGCCGTTGGCAAGAAATAAATTCGTTACTTTATCTCCAAAATGATGTATGGACCAAGAATTAATAACGAAAATTAAGAGTGCAAGAAATAACGTCCTTAGCCACAAATTTTCTGTGGATTTCATTTTTCAGTTCCCTTCTTTATTTTAGGTATTAAACACTTCTCTTTTAAATTTCCTTAATAAATACATGTCAATAAAAAAATATCTCGCAAAAACAAGACAGCTGATTATTTATTTCAATTTTCTTATTCTCATGCTTCAAAATTATTTTAATTGCTTTCATCACTACATCAATCACGGTATTTACAGTATCCTGGATCGCCTCCTTTTTATAATATCAAAAGCTTCTATCCTATATTTTTACTAAGCCATTGAGGAGGTTGAATTTTATTGTTCTGATAAAATCTTTTTAAACGATTATAGTTTTGATCCCCTGGTAATAAACCTAAGAATCGTAGAGCATTACCTCCTAAAAAATCGATTATCTCATCATCATTGAAGAGGTTATTTTGTTGTAACATTTTGACATATTCCGTTTTGAAATTTTTAAAATTTTTTTCTCTTTTGATCACATGCCAATCAATCCCAAATAGCAATTTTTTCTTTATGACCGGATAATCCCGACATATATCTATATAATCAGACTGAAAACGATTATGATATTTTTTCGTCATAACTCTGTGATGAGAAACATCTGTGTATAAGTGTTCAAATTCCTGAAGCATCTCACATATTTCTCTAACCCAGCTTTTTTTCCCATAGTATCCTTGTTTCTTGCTCCATCCGAAGTGAGCAAGATTCAAGTGGAGTTTCTCAAATTGTTTTTGAGAAAGTACATCTCGCCAAAACTTTGCTCTTCCAAAATCCCAACTTGCTTTATTATATGACTCTATCCCATCCATTACACAATGAGCTGTAATTGGGACATTTTTTTCGATGCAGTAATCATATAATTCAGATAGAACATCATCGTATTCAATTCCTTTAAATACATATTTCTTTTTATGGTGAGCAATTTTTTTTCGTTTCTTTTCCACGGTTTCATTATTGAAAGGTTTATAGCCCATCGAATTGTATAATTTTACTCCAATAAAACCTCTATTTTCAATAGCATCTTTAACCAAATTTAAAGAACCATATAATTCTTGCTTACCTTGAGGATCCTCTAATCCTTTACGAAATGCTAATTCCCTGGTCGGATCAAAAGGTACAAAAGGATGTATCTTACCTCCATAAGGTATTATTATTTTATCAGCTATATAATCAATTTGTTCTTTCATTGGATTATCTGAACTGGTTTTAAACCAGTACTCATAATCTATCATTAATGGTATATATAAGTCAATCTCATCATTTTCGTAAGTTTTTATCATTTCTGCTGTTATGTCATCAACTTCTTTCATCATCGTGGTAACCCAGTGTCTATACTGTTTTCCTAAAAGTTTGTATACTAATTGTAATGGTAATCTGCAAAGAATACCACCCAAAAACATTTTGTTTTTCTTGGGTTCAAGTTTCCGACGAATACATTTAGCGACCCATGGGATGAGAACCCGACCCAGGATTTTTTCCAAACCTTCTTTTGCTTTCCTGGAGAGTAGATATCCTTTTAATGGGATATCTTTAGCATTAAAAATATGTGAATGTACGTCTATTACCGGTTTCATTAGATCCTCCTATATATTAGGAATATAACCAAATCCAAAATAGTCGAAAATTATATCCCCAGTGTTTCTTTAAATGCGATGAGATCATCATCCTGCCAGAGTGATTTCCTGTATTTTTCTATCTCTTGTGAACCATCATTATACCATTTGATCAATCTGATTTTTGTTTTTTCAATTTCAATACTTGTTATACCTTTGCTGTATACACCACTACCTGTATTGAAATAACATGGAAGAAGTTTACCGGATTCTTCCAGAGGATTAATATCCCTGCCTTTTTTCTTTTCCCTTTTTCTTCTAGCTTTTAATTCTTTGATCTTCTTAGATAATTTTTTTCTAGCTGCTTTATCTAAAGAAGTTTGTTTTTTTTCTGCTTGCTTTAATTGAATCTGTTCATTCAGCCATTTATAATAGGAACGTGAAGCAAAGATCGCTCTGTGAGTATGACCACATATCAGTATTTTTTTATTTGTTTTTGCCCATTCATAATATACTTTTTCTCTGTCTTTAGGAATTTGTGACTTAGTAGCTGCAGGATCACCACTACCGATTATGCGAATAAAATGCTCTATTTTCCTATAATTGCGAACCCAAAATCGACTTGACCATGCTTTTTTTTCTGAGAGTATATCTCCCTGATGACCATGAACAAGGAATATATAATCATCTAATAGAATTCCTTCTGGATCACCAAATGGCATATCAGCTTTATCTGAAATTGGATCAAATAAACCTGCCCATTCTTTATCATGATTTCCGTAAACACGATGTACTTTATTATCAGGAAAATTCTTCAGTAATTCATATATACTTTTATCGTATTTCTTGCGTATTTCATTGTAGTCAAATTGCCAGAATTCTTCAATATCACCTAGTAATATGATAGAGAAGTCATTATCCAGGTAATATTTTAAAGCAGAAACCATTGATGATTTGTTGTGTACAAAATTATCAGCTGTTCCTCCGTTACCTAAGTGTAAATCACTGAAAACCACATATTTATCACTTTCAGAAAGCGGTAATTTTTTCACGCTTTGAACATCGCTAAAATAGAGTGAATTCAGTCGTTCAATGATAGCATTTTTTTTATTCAACATTGCTAACTCCTTATTATAAAAGTTAATATGAATTGTTCAATTATTAAAGCGCCACTTACAGTGCTCGTAGATAGAAAGAAAACTTTTCTCATTTTTTACCTCCCAATTCTCGTCAGACAATCTATGGAGTCTGATCTGTTAATATATACATTCTTTATCAAACGCCTAACATCTCAATAAACTGAGATGTTCGCAGTATAATCTCTTCCCAATATTTATCAATCAGCAAAGTATTCATTTGCAAAGCCATTATTTATATTTTGCTCAATATCACTTTCCAAATCATCCTCCAGCATCCAAAGAAAATCTAATCCTGATCTTTGTTCTACATCATCAACAGTAACTAGATGATCTAATATATTGTAATCTCTTGATGTATCCTGATCAAAAATAAAAGCGACCACTTTGATGGATCCCGATTGTTCAATACAGATTATCTTCCAGTAGCCACTAGGAACTTTATGAGGTTCGTCACATCGAGGAAGTGGATCCATATCTCTCTCATATAGGGGACCTGTCATTACATAGGTAGTATTACAACTTTTTACAATATCTCTTACCTTATTTTCCACTCTAACCCATGCTCCTTGATTAAGATCAGATTTTTGAGGTGTTATATTACTTAAATAATTAGTATGAGTGGCATACTTCGATCCTTTATATGATGCAAGTGGAGTTTGATGTCCTCTGTCTGTATGAAGTGTATCATTTGCATCTTCATAGTCATCGGGATTCGGTTCTAATGTCTCATTCTCATCTAACCAAGGATCTGCTTTCCAATTTTTTTTAACAGTTAACTCCCCGTCAACTTCATGCATGGTTAGTCTATAGGCTACCCAATCTGCAAACTTTGTCGAATCATTGTTAGAAAGCGCATAAATATCCCGTACAATTAAATCATTTGTTTCTGGAGTACCATAAGGATAACCATAAAAAAAATGTTTGCAATGTATCTCTGGACGATGTTCTTGTGCACTAACTGTAATTGCTATCAAGAACGTTAAAATAAAATAGATAGTCTTCATAAAGCACTCCTTTGTTAAAATAGTTAGGCAGCAATGAAGATTAAAAGAAGTGCAAGTTTATTATAAGAGAGTCAGAAGTATATAAGCATATACAAACTTTACACTTCCTTATCTACAAAGGAAGAAATTTCCCTATCTTTTATTTTGTCAATCATTTCATATAAATTTCATATGAATTATAGTTTGTAAAAGTACTTTTAAGGTCAATGTGAATATGGGAAAGTTCTCTAAAATAAAAGAAAGGTATTTCTCTTTTCAGAGGGCTGTCAGGAACATATATCTATTGGCAGGGGGTGTCCCCCTTCTTTGGGGGCTTCCAATTCACTAATAGATATCTTAATTCATAATATTAGAGAACTAATCTCAGTAACCGATTCATTAAGAACTATCAAATACTATTATTCTTAACACTAAAATGATTTAAAGTAAATATCTTTTATAATTTGCTTAATAAGAACAAAAGGAAAACTCATGAAATTAATTTATGGCGTCATAACTCCCAATTTAAAAGTTATGACGCCATAAAATCTCGTAACTATAGGTTGGTTATGCGCCACAAAAAAATAGACGCAGCGTACATATGTTACAGGCAGTTGGGAACATTAAGTCCGGTGTAGAAGTAACTTCGGGTTGAAACTGATTTTCTAAAACTGGACAATTTTTGGAAGCCGACAAAAGTCGGAAAATAAGTTTGTATAACGAAAAGGATAACGGAATTTGCGGTGGAAGTTCAGGATAAGCAAATTTTTTGCCAATTCGCCGGAAACTACGACCTGTACGTTCAGTGAAAGTTCCAGCTCAAAGTTTTGAAGTTAATTAGAAGATATAAATCGTGGGTTACCTTTACAGGAATTCAGAGGTGCAATTGTCACAAAATTTGCAAGTGCTCCTCCACTGTTGTTTGGGCAAATTCCATTCCATTTTCTTATTTGTCCGGTGGAAAGAACTGCCTGTAACAGGCGTATCTGCGGTAGTGCTGGTTTGTTTGTTTTGGTTTGAATCTAACGATTCAAACTTTGGTTAGTTTGCTTAACGCTGGGATCGTAACCGATCCCGCCGCATACGCAAAACATTATACGTTTCAGGGAGTGTAAGTGAAAATAAAATTATTGTTAATAATAGTTTTAAGTCTTTATATAGGATTTTTATATTGTTCTCTTGAAATTACTGAAATCACTGAAACATACAATAATGGAGCAACAAAAAGAGAAGTATTTTATTTAGGTAATAAAAACACGGAAACTATTTATAGAAAAAATGGGTCAATACATTTCGTAAAGAGGTATATGGGAGGATATTCAAAAATTGGAACATGGATAGAGTACAATAAAGATGAGCGTGCAGTTAAAGCAGGGAATTTTATTGTTGGTGAAAAAGAAGATTCTTTTTTAAAAGATATAAAAGATGGATATTACAATGAGTTTTTCGATAAAGATAAACTCTCTTTAACTACTTTTTTCTTTGAAAATAAAATTAATGGTGTATGGTTAGAATACTATTCAAATGGAAATTTAAAGTGTAAAGGTATTGTTATAGATGGATACTTTGAAGAATTGGAACATTATAATGAAGATGGCGTAAAACTTAATGTTGAATTAGAAAATGGAAACTATTCTCACACCATATATTTCAATGATATTGGTAAATTTGAATATTATTTTTCACGTAAACTAGATTCTGAAAGTTCAATAATTGAAAGTATGGATTTTGGTTATTATGAAAATGGACATTTACGTAGCGTCGAACAAAAAAATGAACATACAGAAATTGATCTTACTTTCTGGGATAATGCAAATATTAAACAACTATATAATACCAATTTGAAGTCTGGTATTTCAAACTTAATAAAGTTTCATGAAAATGGAAGAGTAAAAGTAAGTGGTTTTTCTCGAGACAATTCTAATATTGGTAAAATATATGAATACTTTGAATCAGGCAAGATAAAGCAAATTGTTAAATTTCCTAACGAATCAAAAGACCCCTTTGATCTGGAAGAAATTTCAGAATATTACGAAAATGGTAATCTTAAGTATAAACTTTGTTATGTTGAAAAAAAAGTTTACAAATCTTTTTCATATTATGCTAAAAATGGTGAATTGATTTTTGAATCATCTGAGCAAGATGATATTGAAAAACTAGTTAGAGTATGGTCTGGTGGAGCTACATACACAATTGAATTTGACGAAACAAAAGTCGGAAAATGAAACGTATAACAAGCGTATCTGCGGGTGGGTTCATTATTCTTTCCAGCTTGAATCTTACGATTCAAACCTTGTTTTATTTGTTTCGGGGCGTGATCGTTCCGATCCCGCCGCACACGCAAAACATTAGCAACGGCGGGTAACATAAGTAGAAACATAATAGAAGTTAGATATATGTGATTCATAAAAAAAGATTATTAAACAATTGGAGGGAAAAAATGAAACGTTTTTTTGTAGTAATTACATTTTTTTTAATATCTTTAAATGTATTCTCACAAATTCCAGATAATATTATTAGAGATGATGAAATTTTGGTAGAACAATTCGTAGATGATTGGCAGGCTGAGAATTGGATATACGATGAACATCATATTTACGAGTATAATGATGAAAATTTGCTGTCAGAATATACAATAATGAAATTCATAGATGATGAATGGCACAATAGTAAATTACGGACTTATACCTACGATCCAGATGGATTATTAACAGAAATGATAGTTTTCAATACTTCTTATGGAGAATGGATTAATTACCAAAAATATACTTATGCTTATTTCGAAAACAATCTGTTAAGTGAATATATTTACAGTATGTGGGAAAATGATTTATGGGAAGCAAGATATCGACACCAGTATATTTATAATGATAATCAATTATTAATAAAGCATTATAGGGATGAATGGACAGGCTCAGGATGGCATGCAGAATATGGTAATTGGTTTTCATATAATTCGAATGAAGAATTAATTGAGGATTTAGCAAAAAGGTGGATTGGGTACTGGACAAATAATAGTCGTCATGAATATAGTTACAATTCTCATGGGGATTGTGAGACTTATCTTTTTTTCATTTGGGATGATGAATTCTATGAATGGTGGTTAATGAATGATTATTTCTATGAATACGAATATGAAAATAACATAAAGATTACAAAAACTACTTCATATTATTCAAATTATGATAATAAAGAAGTTTACTCTTATAATATCAATGGTAATCTTATAGAAACAATACAACAGGATTGGTCTTCAGGAACATGGATAAATGACGCACGTATTTCTTCAATTTATGAAACTACACATGTTTATGAATATGAAATTGTAAATCAAAAGAATACAATCAATGTTTTTCCAAATCCATTCAATCCATTAACAACAATAGAGTTTTCTATCTACAACGATTCAAAAGTTGAACTTACAATATACAACATAAAAGGCCAAAAAATTAAAACCTTAGCTCAAAATGAATTTACAAAAGGTTTACATTCAATTATTTGGAATGGTGATGATGAATTGAATAATCCTGTTAGTTCAGGAACCTATTTCTACAAATTAAATATAAATGGTAAAACTGAAGCAGTCAAGAAGTGTTTGCTTTTAAAATGATAGAGATGTTGCTAACAAGCGTGTCAGTTTAGTTTCACTGCACACGCAGAACATTAGCAGAAATAGTGTAATAATCAGGAGATATTATGATTGATTTCCAGCAAAAAATGCTTGAAGAACTCAACAAAGATTACAAGTTCTATTTAGGTGAACATCATATAGAATTATTTTTACAGAAATATAAAACTCCAGAATTGACTAAAGATGATGTTCTTAATTTATTAGGTGACTTGCTATCAAGAAATTTAATTTACACTAATATTTGTAATCGTATGTCAAATAATTGGTTTTATGTTTTATCTCCAAAAGGTAAAATATCATTAAATTCAGGTGATTATGACCCTTACAATGAAACAAGTTATATTACACATCTTGAAAGTGAAATTCCAAATATATCCGAAGATGTTTTAATTTATACTAAAGAATCAATAAAAAGTTTTAACAATCAATGTTATCTTGCAAGTGCAGTAATGATTGGTGTTGCTTCTGAATGTGCATTTAACGAAATGCTTTTAAACTTTTCATCTTGGCTAAAAGCTGGTAAAGAAAAAACAAAATTCTTAGGTTTTCAAAATAATTCGAGGATTATGTTTATAAACAAATTCATAGATTTTAGAAAATCAATACAAGTCAGAAAAACACAATTACCTAAGGATTTATCTGACAATATGGCTTTAACTTTTGATGCAATATTAGATTTATTGCGAATTTATCGAAATGAGTCTGGTCATCCAACAGGAAAATTTATATCTCACAATAGTGCATTTCTAAACCTAAATATGTTTGCTCGATACTTACAGAAACTTTATTTGTTTAGGGATTTTTTTTATGTTAATAAAGAATAATAGAATGACTTCTGCTAACAAACGTGTCAGCGGTTCAGTCTGTCGGTGCTCTTTGCCTGAATCGTTCCGATTCAGGGTTTAGCGGTTTGTACGGGCTGAATCATTCTGATTCCACCGCACACGCCAAACATTAGCTGAAATTATGTAATTGTTTAAAGATGGTGAATTAATGAATAGAATTAAGTTTTATAGTCCTTCTGATATGTCTGTGGGACACAATCTTGAGCGAGCATTTGAAATTATAAAAAGTTTTGATTTTAATAGAGATGATTATGGTATAAATGAAATCATTGAGTTTTATAATATTAGCTGTTATATTGATAATAACTTATTTTTAACGAGCTGGTCAAAAAGTGACTTAGAAGAAATTAAGATAGTTACAAAACAATATAAGATACTTCTAAGTAAAATTTACAATAATATTAGTGATGATAATTTAAGTAATCTATTTAAGAATGTAGAAAGAAATTATACTGATAACTTTTGGGAACTATTTAATAAATATAAGGTTTATAAAAATATAACAGAGAAAGAATTCGAAATAATATTAAATGATCTGAACCCTTCATTATTTGAGCTTCTCCAAAACAAACATTTAATAAACTATTTTGAAGTCTCTATCAGAAACTACATATTGTCTGATTCTAAGAATGCTGAAATATTATTAGATAAGTATGAAGTAAAAAATATGTTTGGAGAAACAAAAATATATTTCCCAAATAAACTTACTAATAAAGATAAAGAATTAGTAATTCATCAATATATTGATAGTGAGAATGCAAATCTAAATTATCTTAGACTAATTGAGAATATACAGAGCAGAAAAGATTTATTGGAAATTTCAGACAGAACTCGACTAAAGGCAAAAAAAGTAATTCAAATAAAAAATGAAGAGTTTTTTAAGATAAATGCGGGAATGAAATTTGGCATTTCTGTACAATTTCGAGAAGATCAGGAAATTGAACTTGTAGAAAAGAAGGTTGGCAGTATCCTTAAATATTCATATAGTTCAAAGTGGATACAAACAAACAATGATTATAGTACTTTGCTCAATAATTTTGTTCATTTGTTCAATTATACAGATTTACAAATGCGCATATCTTTGGTTAGTAAGCCAAATGAACTTGGTTTATTTGAAAAGCATATAGGTCTCCAATCTCAGAGCGCATACGTAACAGGTTTAGTTTACTCTCAAAAAAACAATTTATCTATTCTTCAATTAATTGGTTATTCTCATCAATTAGAAATAATGGATATTAGCATTGAAAAATTAATTGAGTGGTTTTTTAAAGAGTATCTTCTAAATGAATTCAATATAAAAAACTATAGAATAACATTGCCTTCAAATAACTCGAAATTTTTAGAAAAATGTAGAGCAATCCTCCCCGAAATTGAAAGTGTTTTAAAGCAATTCAATTTATTTATTGAGGATGGTGAGATAAATCAGGAATTGTTTCAAATGTCTTCTGGTCATCTTCTTTTTAGTAATTGTAAAAGCTTAATTGATAAAAAATATATTTACCCTCGTGAAGGTGATTTTGTACGAATTTCTTATTACTTTTTTTCAGACCAATGTATGTTAGCTTACGTAAAAAGAATAGAAGATAAATATTCCAATTTTTTTGAACTTCTTATAAAAGAGTCTATTTATTTTGAAGATTATCCTGAATATCTTAAACCCGATCTAAAATGGTTACTAGAGAACGAATATATAACAATAAATGAAAACAAAGAATTAATGTTTTCTAATTTTCTACAAATATTCATTTTAAAAGATTTATATGATAATGAAGTTATTAATTATTGGAATAAATCATCAAAATATCAAATTGAAATTGATAAATTATTAAAAAATGGCTTATTTAAATCAGAAAGTTCTTTGTTTTCTAAACCTGAACAAGATTATTTTAATTATCATTTAAATAAATCCAAGTTCAACAATTCGTTGGATTTAAGAAATATGTATAGTCACGGCACTCAGCCAAATGATGAAGATGATAATGAAAAACACCAAAACCACTATTTGATTTTTCTAAAACTCTTTATTTTATTAATCATCAAAATTAATGATGAGTGTTGCATAGTAAATAACCCTAACTATTTAAAAAAAGATTCAAGTAATGAGTAAGGTTAATTTCTTATATAATAAAATTCAGCTAACAAACGTGTCAGCGGGTAAGCTGGGTGGTTTGTTTGGGCTGAATCGTACCGATTCAGGGTTTGGTCGGTTTGTTTTGGACGTGATTGTATTCTTAAAGAGAATATATAAAGGCAAGGACAGAAAATATTCTGTTTTTGTTGTTTTTGTATAGATTTCACAACGATTTTCACAACGATTATAGAATTACTACAAAAAAAATATGGCACAACTCATCATCTGTGAATAAGTTATGCCAATAACTATGGGGTGGATGATGGGATTTGAACCCACAACGCCCGGAACCACAATCCGGTGCTCTACCGTTGAACTACACCCACCATAAAAAAAATGGCACGCCAAAAGGGATTCGAACCCCTGACCTACGGATTAGAAATCCGTTGCTCTATCCAACTGAGCTATTGGCGCATCCTAAAATTTGGTAGCGGCGCAGGGACTTGAACCCCGGACACTCGGATTATGATTCCGATGCTCTAACCAACTGAGCTACGCCGCCAATTTTGTATTAAGGATTAGATTTTGGCAATGATCTTCAAATTACTAATTAAAAATTCTACCAAACTGCCCCTTTACACATTAAATAATTATTTATATAAAGATCAATTAAGACCATTAAAAAATGGTAGCGAGGACAGGATTTGAACCTGTGACCTTCGGGTTATGAGCCCGACGAGCTACCAGACTGCTCCACCTCGCATCAACAGGTAGCAAATAATTTTATTCACCTATTCCATGTCAAGAAAAAGATAAACAGAAATGTCTTGACGGAATTATAATAATATCGGCTCTTCCAAATAGGAGAAAAAGATAAAATATGTTTAATGAAATAATAATAAATTATGGTCAATTTGAGAAGAGAATTGCTCTTCTTGAAGATAATAGATTGGTCGAGCTTTTTGCTGAAAAAAAAGAACATCAAATACTTGTTGGTAACATCTACGTTGGGATAGTGAAAAATGTGCTACCCGGGATGGGTGCTGCTTTTATTGATATTGGTCTTGCACGAACAGCCTTTTTACATTTTACAGATATAGATTCTTTGACGTTAAATAAAACTAAGAAAAAGATCTTTGCAAAACGAAAATCATCTGATATTGGAAAAATTCTTACGATAGGACAAGAAATAGTAGTTCAAGTGAAAAAAGAACCCATCCTAAAAAAGGGTGCCCGTGTAACAGGGAAACTTTCAATTCCTGGTAAATTTCTCGTATTTATGCCGGGAGAAAAAAAGGTGGCAATTTCTAGAAAGATATCCTCCGCAGCTGAAAGAGTCAGAATCAAGAAAATACTTAAAAAAATTAAAGATAAAGATGTAGGAATAATTGTAAGAACAGATACTGAAAGTATTAATGAGGAAGATTTTAAAAGGGAATATGTTGGAATCGAAAGGACTTGGAAATTAATCAGTAAACAAGCAAAGCATGCTAAACCACCCATATGCATTTATGATGAAAACGATCTTTCCTATTCTCTTGTTCGTGATATTTTCAATTCATCGATAGACCGAATGGTTGTTGATGACAAAAAAATGAAGAATAGGGTTGTATCTAAGTTAAAAGAGATCGCTCCGGAATTAATTAACAGGATTGAGTTATATCAAGAAGATTCCCCTATATTCAATGCTTATGGAATAGAAAAAGAGATTGGGAATATCTTTAAATCGAGAGTTAATCTCCCCAGTGGTGGCAATATCACGATCCAACAAACTGAAGCACTTGTTGCTATTGATGTAAATACGGGCAGCTTTACCGGGAAAGATAACTATGAAAAAACAATCACAAAAACAAACTTGGAAGCAGCCATTGAGGCTGCATTACAAATTCGTTTACGAGACCTCAGTGGCATCATGGTAATTGATTTTATCGACATGAAAAATGAGAAAGATAGGAATAAGGTTTATGCTGCATTAAAAAAATCTTTAATAAGAGATAGAGCTAAACACAAGATATACCCTTTTAGCCCTTTAGGTTTGATAGAAATTTCACGTAAAAGGACACGCCCCAGTTTACTACTCAGTTATTCTGAGCAGTGTCCACACTGCCACGGCACGGGTCGCCTTCTGTCTAGAGATTCTATAGCTGTACAAATTTCCCGCTGGCTAAAACGAGCAAGTTACTTTATACAAAAAGAGAGTCTTACAATTAAAGTTCATAAAAATGTAAAAAAATTCATTGATGAGAATCCTAGTTTCTTTGATGATATTCAGAATTCAATTAAATTCACATCGGATAGTGGATTGGATTTTGATAGGTTCAGGGTTTTCTCAACTAAAACAAATAAGGAATTTACAAATGAATAAGTTAGAGTATAATATGCTTGACAATAAAACTGCTCAAAATTTCTTAGATATTCTCATTATGAATTGGTAGTTAGAAGGAGATTAAATGTACGCAATAGTAGATTTTAAAGGAACTCAGTTCAGGGTCGAAAAAGACCTAACAATAAAAGTTCCATACATGAGTGAACTTGAAGTTGGAGCAGAAATAGAAATGCAAAACGTATTACTTTTGCATACTGACGACAATACCGTTATTGGAACTCCAACTGTAAAAAACGCAAAAGTTCTTGCTGAGATCATAAGTCATCTTAAAGACAAAAAAGTCATCGTTTTTAAGAAAAAGCGAAGAAAGGGTTATGAAAAGAAGCAAGGTCATAGACAAAATTATACCGAAATAAAAATTAAGGATATTATTAAATAAGGGGGTAACATGGCACATAAGAAAGGTGTTGGTAGCAGTAAAAATGGAAGAGACAGTAACCCTCAATATCTTGGTGTGAAAAAATATGGTGGTCAGAAGGTTTTGGCCGGCAATATCATCATTCGCCAAAGAGGAACTAGAATCCATACAGGTGAAAATGTTGGTATTGGAAATGACTACACCATTTTCAGTTTGATTGAAGGTTTTGTAAAATATGAAACTAAAAAGGCCGGACGAAAATTCGTCAGTGTCTATCCAGATAGAATTTAGTTTATATCGAAATAATTGAAGCAGCTCAGGCTGCTTTTTTTTATCCCAAAATTTGATTTTTTGCATATTAATTTATTATGTTGGAGGAAATCATGGCGAGCAAATCAAGTCATCAATATTATTCAAACTTAAAAGACTGTTCAAGAATCCGTGTTGTTGCAGAAACTGTAATGTTAAATCCAAGAGTTCAAAAGATTTCAGCTGCAGAAGCCTATAAAATGGCATTAGATCAACCGGGTGTATCCGAAACTGATATTGAAATATATCCTACCTTTGCCAAGAAACTAGGGCTTCCAAATGGAGCTAAAGTTCTTAATGACTGCCATGGTAAAATAATCGGTAGAACAGCAAAAGCCAGAGTATTCTATAATCGAATTGAAGAAAGTGAGAAGACCAAAATTGAAGGTGATATCAGAGAAGCTGTTTATCAACTTGAACAGAATGATCTGATTAAAGCTGAGGCCATCATTGGATTAGATAAAGACCTAATGATAAAAGGAACTTTTGTTACAACTCGATCAGACGCCATGAATGTATTTAATTGGTTAACAAACTTTACACCATTTGAGCTTTTAAAAGAAGAATATAGGAACAGCAAAGTACTTCCAATACAAGATATCATTATTGTGGCATTCAATGAATGGACTTGCGATGATCCGTATTACTGCAATATCGGTTCGCCTCAACTTGCACTTGTTGATGAACAACATAATGTAATTTTCAATTTAGGAATGCGTTATTTTGGAGAACGCAAGAAAGGAACGCTTACTCTTGCCTGGACATCAGGAATGCGTCTTGGAATGGCAGCTTGTCATGGTGGCATCAAAGAGATCGACTTTGCAACTTGTAACGATAAGGATGTTAAGAAATTAGGAAAAAGATCTATAGCTTTTTATGGTCTCTCCGGGACAGGAAAATCATCTCATACAAATTCTGCGGATAATGCCGGAACTATGCCTGAGGGATTTTCTAAAGTTGTTCTTCACGATGATGCTTTCCAGATTGACACAAAGAACAAAATATGTCGTGTTTGGGAACCTTCACTTTTCGATAAAACTGATAGCCGTCCAATTGATCACCCAGACTGGAAATATTGCATTTCTCTGATGAACCATGCTCTGATCGAGGTTGATGGCAAACTATATCCGATTGGTCTTGATCTGCGTCAAGCTAATGGTAGAGCACTTTTAGATAGAGACCTACTTGGCAAATGGGTTAATAGGTGCAGTTTTCCAAAAGCTCTTGCTTGGCTCATGAAAGATTCTGTGCTCCCCCCCATATTAAAATTCAGTGACCATTACCTTGCTGTGGCAATGGGAGCAGCCCTTATTACAAAAAGAAACAGAGCAGAGAACGTTACCGAGGAAGAACTGAAGAAATTGGTTTTTGAGCCTTTTGCTAATCCGTTCCGAGTATATGAACTTTGGAGAGATGTAGAATCTTTCCATAAAGTTATTAGCAGTGGTGCTGAGAGTTATTGTTTTAATTCTTCATCATATTGGAAATCTTCTGAAGCTGATATGGAAGTGATCAAATTAAATACATCACTCACATTGCAAACAGCAATACTTACTGATCAACTCGAATGGGAAAAATGGGATGTTTTAGCTGGTGCAATGATCCCAACAAGAGAGTCCATTGAAAAGATATTACCCGGATATTATGATAAATATGATCCATATAAACGACAAAATGTAATGGATTATCTAGATCTTCTAAAAAGCAGGTTTAAGCAACGAGAAGATTTTCTAAAAAGTTCTGATCTCAAAACAAAACCCGAACTTCTAAATAAGCTCTTAGATGCTTTAAAAATCAACGTCTAATACAATAGATATTACATAAATATATTAAACGCCGGTAGTTATCTGCCGGTGTTTTTCTTAATAACTTTCTAGAATAATATTTCACTTTGGTCAAATTAATTGACAATTAATTTCATTATCGTAAATAAGACTATATGCAATGAAACATAAGAAATCAATAAAAAAGGGGGAAAGTATGAAAAACAAGTTTTGGATTTTCTTTTTATTAGTAATTGTTTTTTCAAGTTTTTGGGCATGCTCTCAGAAAGATCCAATTGGGATCAAACAAGTATTAATAGATGATCCGGATTCCCATGCTCCGGTTCTTACTAATGTTCAATTAATTGGAGACAGTCTTAAAGTGGAATGGATGGATAATACTCCACTTGACAGTCAATTTAAGATCTATCGCAAGATAGAAGATGATGCTTTTACAGTAATTACAACTATCGACTCAATATATTTTGAGTATTACGATACTTATGCATTTGAAGACAGCACATTAATAACTTATTATGTAGAAACGATCGCTCCAACTTATACACAGCAATCAAACCAAATAGAATACCTTTATGGTAGCATTCCATCCGGAACTCAAATCACTATCAATGTAACAGTGGATAATGATCCTGATGAAGCATCCTGGAACATATATAATTATTCCACATCTTCCTATTATTTTCTTAATGATCAGACTTTCAGTTTCAATAATGAAAATCAGATATTAACAATTGATCTGGAAAATGGACATTTCGCAGTTCGTTGTTGGGATACAGCTGGTGATGGAGGTATCGAAGGAACTGTTACAGATGATGAATCCAATATTCTAGTTGAGTGGGAAGATAATGATTATAATAATTATGGCGAATTTCACTTCTGGGTAAATTAATAGGTAAGGAGCAGAAAAATGAAAAAAATATTAATTATAACAGTTCTCACACTTTTACTGTTCAGTTTGGCAAATGCTCAAGTTGCATCTTTTCGGCACTTAGCTTTGGGCACAATTATTGATGACGATCTGGATCTTGTAAAAGACCCGATAGAACTGAAATTTGTGGAAGGAAGTAGGTTATACACAAACTTAAGCAATTTGGTAAGTACAAATGAAGAGATAATGGCAAACAACAGTAACGATACATTTCTAATAGGATATTCTACAAAAAGTCCGTTTATAGAGAATTTTTGGAATTCTGTTTTTATCGAATTCCAAAAGACAAAAGTTGCAAATCCTATTCAGATCGACTCTGACCTAGATGGAGTTGATGATAATTTCGGACATGGCCTATTAAACACTGAATTCACGGGTTATTATGATATTACAGGAGATGATATTTATGATATTATCAGACAGATTTCTCAAGAGAGATCTGATTATGATGAAGTAAATCAAGTTGAATTTGCATTAAATAATACTTTTGATGCTGGTAATTTTATTATTGGAGCTAAATTCCATTATAGTTCATACACTTCTGATGAAGATATTACTTATGACATGAATTACATATATCATGACATTGTAGAGGATTTCGATGATTATACTGAAAACCAACTTGATGATTCAAGCAATCATTATCTGAATTCATTCTTTGATCTTCAAACTTCCATACTTTTACCGGATGTAAGAGGATATGAAATACGTGGTGACTTTATATTTATGCATCAGAATTATTCTTTTGATGTGCAGATAGATGATTACTACCGAGAAGATTTCTTTGATATTAATATCCCAGATATTGAGGATTTTAATATAACAGAGGATGTAAGCAAAAATATAACTGAACTACCCGGGAATGCTTTTTCTCTTGGAACTTCAATGAGAAAGACTTTTGTAAAAGCTGCACAAAGGAAAAATGACGGTTATTGGAAGATAGGTGGCGGCATTACATTAGGTTCTTACGACTATTCAGATCTAGATGAAGTAACATTGACTTATACAGAAAAGTACTTTGATGGGTTAGGTATAGGGGGTGTGGATTATCTTCAAACTGATACTGAAAATGCTTTAATTAATGATAATGGAACTCAAAATACAACTCAATTCTCATTAATGGGAAAGTTGAATTATCCATTCAATGAAAAAGTATATTTTGGCTTGGGGCTAAATTATAATTACCAAATCCTAAAAAGAGACACCGATTTTGTTGAAAGTATCGAAAACACTTATGAATTCGAAATTCTTGATGAAGAATCTACTGTTGCAGATTATATAACAACTGAAACATACTCAATAACTGCAGATAGAACTTATGAACAATACACATCCGAATTCTATGTGCCGGTTGGAATAGAATATAAGTTCACAAACAACAATAAATGGGATCTCCGATTTGGAAGTATTTTCAGGTCATTATGTACTACAATAAACGATGCAAAAGAGATCAAGGATGCTTCACCCATTACTACTGAAACTATCTATGGCGATGGTTCTGTTGATATCGATATTGATGATAACACCTACGATTCAACAAGTGAACAAACTAACAGTACGAACAGCTCAACAAACTATTATTATGGTTTGGGATTTCGTCCTACAGATAATCTTCAGATAGATCTTCTGGGATTTTTTGGTGGAGTTGGTGATGAAAATGACCTTCTCAATGCAGATTTCTACAAGCAGCTCAGGCTCTCTTTTACACTTAAATTCTAAATTTGATCACATAATATAAGAAGCACCCGGTATCTATCGGGTGCTTTTTTACTTGTCATTTAAAACGTATTCCAGAACTTTTACAGAAATTAAAGGAGGAACTAATGAAAAATGTGTTCTATATTATAATAATATTTGCATTATTTGGATGCAATACTAATAAAAATTCTGAAGTTGGAATTAATCCTTTACCCAATTTTGATGCAATGTGGGATTATCAGCATCCCGATTCAACGGAAATTGTTTTTACTGAGATTCTAAAAGGATTAACGGATTCCGCTGAAAGTTCTTATGATATAGGATATCATGCAGAACTTCTTACTCAGATCGCACGTACTCAAGGTCTACAAAGAAAATTCATTCAAGCCCATGCAACTCTTGATTCAGTAAAAAATATGTTGAATGATAATATGAAAATAGCTTTTATGAGATATCTTTTGGAACGTGGACGTGTGTTTAATTCCTCAGGTGAAAAAGAAGTATCTAAACCAATTTTTCTAAAAGCTTTTGAGTTTGGCACAGAGAATAATCTTGATATTTACACTATTGATGCAGCCCATATGATGGGCATTGTAGAACCACATGAAAAACAACTTGAATGGAACTTAAAAGCGCTGAAAATTGCTGAGGATACCTCAGCTGCTAATTGTAAAGGCTGGCTGGCTCCGCTATACAACAATATCGGCTGGACATTCCACGATCTAACGGAATATGATCAGGCGCTCATTTACTTCCAAAAAGGCTATGAAAGAAGAATAGAAATTGGAGATGAAAGAGGTACAAGAATTGCAAAATGGACAGTTGGAAGATGCCTTCGTTCTCTGGGTCAGATTGACGAAGCATTGAAATTACTGAAAGAGATTCAAACGGAACTTGAAGAAAAAAATCTACCAAAAGATGGTTATGTCTTTGAAGAATTAGCCGAATTATATTCATTAAAAGGTAACAAGAAATTGGCAAAGATAAACTTTAAACTGGCTTATGAAGAATTATCAAAAGATGCATGGATCAGTGCAAACCAGCCTGAGCGATTAAGCAGACTGAAAGATTTGGGAGATCAGTAAAGGAGAGATAACTTCCAATTTTATTTTAATGAAGAAAAATGTGAAAATCCTTGTCATAGGAACTTAGCCTAGTAAATTAAGCGCGAATGAAAAAGTATAAATAAAAAAAGGATAGATATTATTATGAATACGATCAACAAAATAATTACCGAAAGCCTATTGAAAGAAAAGAAAGACAGCGACAATAGATCCAGAGAATCGAATGCAATTAAAGTTTTTCTTGGAATTATTGCACTTGCGATCATCGTAATCTTCCTGAGAGAATTGAAAACGATATTTATTCCTCTTACCTTTGCGATCTTTCTCTCATTTATGTTCCAGCCATTGAACCGTTTTTTATACAGCAAAAAAATACCAATTATCGTAAATATTTTCTTGATTGTAATTATTATTCTCATATTATTTACAGTTTTGGGAACGATTGTTTACACAAGTGTTTCTTCTTTCGTTACAGATTTCCCCAAATATGAGAAACAGATCACAGCGGTAGTCACTGGTATGATCACTAAATTTGAGATCCCAATGGAGCAAGTTACTTTCTATTTACAAAATAAAGTTAATTGGCTGCAAATGGCAGATAAATTATCACTTTCAAAGATCGTTTCCGGTACAATGGGTAACTTTATAGATTTCTTTATCAAGCTTCTGCTAACTGTTGCTTTCATGATCTTCATTATTTTGGAAAGGTCAAGAATGTTTAAGAGTGTGGGCAAAGTAGTTTCTAAAGATGAAGCTGACCATTTTGGTGATGTATTAAATAATATTGAAAAACAGATAAAAACCTATGTTGTAAACAAAACTCTTATAAGTCTCGCAACCGGATTTATCAGCATGTTTTTTATCGCGATATTCGGTATTGATTTCGTTGTGATGTCTGGTCTGTTAATCTTTATACTAAATTATATCCCCAATATTGGGTCAATATTTGCCTCTGCTTTTCCCATAATTATTTGTTTCATCCAATACGGCTTTAGCTGGCAGCTTATTGCAATAACAGTTTCTCTAATTTCAACTCAAATGATTATAGGGAATATTGTAGAGCCAAAAGTTATGGGAACTGGCTTAAAACTTTCACCACTCATTGTTCTTATCTCTTTGATATTCTGGTACTGGGTTTGGGGACCCGTTGGCATGATCCTGGCAGTTCCGATAACTTCTGCGATCAATCTTATTTTAAAAGGGATTCCTTCCATGAGAGTTGTTTCGGCAGTGATAAGCTCAGATTGATTTATGCCAATCACAGTTAATGACATTATCAATGGGAGTTTGGCAGATAATTCCAAACTAAATATTCATGATAGAATAATTTCAATTAATGGGAATGAAGTAAATGATTTTCTTGATCTACAATTTTATACAGCTGACGAAATATTAAAAATAATTTATTTAGATAATTCGGGAATTGAACATAGTTTGGAAATACTTCAAGATTGGGAAACTCCTTTAGGTATCATTCCTCATGAACATAAATGTCGTACTTGTGCAAATGACTGTATTTTTTGTTTTGTTGATCAAATGCCGGATAACTTGAGAAAGACACTTTATATCAAAGACGACGATTACCGTTTTTCATTTGTGTTTGGGAACTTTATTACATTAACAAATTTATCCGATAAAGATATTTCTCGAATGATCGAGCAAAAATTAAATCCGTTATATATTTCTGTTCACACAACAAATCCGGTTCTTCATAAGAAGATGCTCCGCTACAAACACAATTTTAACATAATAGAAAAGCTGAAATTTTTAAGTAAGAATGGGATTGAATTCCATACTCAAATTGTAGTTATCCCGGGTTGGAATGACGGTAAAGAGCTTGAACACACATTAATTGATCTTACTTCAACAGAACTAAATTCTTTATCTGTGGGAATTGTACCAGTGGGATTATCAAAATTTCGCAACTCACTTACTCAGCTATTTCCTGTTAATTCAAAGCAAGCTGTTCAAATCCTGAAATTATCATCAAAATTTCCACGAACTTATTGTTCAGATGAAATTTATCTATTGGCTAATGAGGAGATCCCTCCTGAAGATTTCTATGATGGTTATCCTCAATTAGAAAATGGTATTGGAATGATTCGATTACTTCTTGAAAATTGGAAACTTAACAAAAATGATTTTATTTCTGATATCCAAGAGATAAGTGAAAAGATCGTTTTTATAACTGCTGAATTAGCCTATTCAACAATTTCTGGTATATCAGATGAGATCAATCGATTACATCCCCAAAAAACAAGAACTGTAGAGGTTATTAATAATGCATTCGGTGAAAATGTTACAGTAGCAGGACTTCTTACTGCTTCAGACATAATAGATCAAGTTAAGCTGGAAATATATGAGATCCCTGCACTTAGTAGTAATGTTTTTAACGAAGATGATCTCACAATTGATGGTTTAAGCAAAGATGAACTAAAAGAGCAGTTTGGTGGTCGATTATTAATAATAAATGAAGAATTTGAAGAGTGGATATTTTTTCATAAATAATAGTCTTATTTTGAAATAATTATTCCGCTTGACAGAAAAGAAGTGAATTTAATGAATTCAAAAAATTAATTTTATATTTAAAGGAATAACATTATGTGTAAAGAGCAAATATTAGTCGTTGAAGATGAAGCTGTAGTAGCAGAAGACATCAGAAAGATCCTACAGGGTTACGATTATGTAGTTCCAGAAGCGATTTCAACTGGTGAAGCTGCTATCAAATCAATAAATAATACACGTCCAGACTTAATACTTTTAGACATTATGTTAAAAGATAAACTTAGTGGAATTGATGTTGCTAAGCATATCATTAATATGAATATACCAGTTATATATCTTACGGCTTATTCTGATAAAGAAGTTATTGAAAAAGCTAAAGCAACTGGACCTTTTGGATATCTTATCAAACCTTTCAGGGAGAGAGAACTCATAGCAACAATACAAATGGCTCTATACAAACATAAAATGGAACAAAAATTAATAGAGAGTGAAGCTAAATTTCGAACACTAGTTGAAACAACCGATGAAGGCATCTGCACGTTCGATACGGAAGATTATTTTACTTTCATTAATGAAGCTGGTGCAAAGATCTTCGGCGGTGTGATCAGCGATTTTGAAGACACTAATTTGTCTGATTATCTTAATAAATACAACTTAGAAAAAGTACATAAACACCTTAAATTGAGAAAAGAAAATAAATCTTCACGGTATGAGCTGGAAATTATACGTAAAGATGGAAGAAAACGTTTCCTAAATATCATTGGAAGTCCTAGATTTAATCTTGATAAATTCGTTGGTACATTTGGAATCTTTAATGATATCACTGAAAAGAAAATGGCCCAGTTAAAATTAAAGCGAACAATGGACAGTTACACTCGTATTTTCGAAAATATACAAGATATTTACTACGAAACTGAATTTGACGGAACAATTCTTGAGATCAGTCCATCGATAGAAAATAATTCAAGTTATACACGTGAAGAATTAATTGGAAAATCTATTTATGATCTTTATTTTAATGAGAATCAGCATGATCTTTTCCTAACAAAATTAACCAAAGATGGGCACGTTACTGATTATGAGATTATTTTAGAAGATAAAGACAAAACACAATTAACCTGTACAATAAATGCTAAGATAATTGAAGATGAAGATTCAAGTAAAGTTAGGATCATTGGTTCATTAAAGAACGTAACCGAACAAAGAGAAAGTGAATTTGCTCGTCAAGAATTTGAGAAAAGATACCGCAAACTATTTGAATCTTCAACTGATGCTGTGATCTTGCAGGACAAAAATGGCTTAATTGATTGTAATAATGCAGCTCTAAAATTATTAGGATATACAAAAAAAGATGAGCTTTTAAATCTTAAACTTGCTGATGTTTCACCTTTGATGCAAGCCAACAACAAACCATCTCGAGAAACATCTGAAAAATATTACAACCAAATCCTTAAGAATGGGAATATGAAATTTGAATGGATATTGAAGAAGAAAAATGGAAAAATATTCACTGCTGAGATATGGTTGAGTAGTTTTGAATTGAATGGTAAATCTTTTATTCAAGCTACAATGCGGGAATTAACTAATATTAAAGATTAATAATAATATAGATATGAAAAATACAAACACAGAAGATAATCCGCATTTGGTAGAACTAAATAAAAAATTACAAAATGAGATTAATGACCGGAGTAAGATTGAAAAAGAACTTCAAAGAAAGAACTATGAATTACAGTTAATTCTAAATACATCAAGACACATAAATTCCAGTTTAGATCTGAACGAAGTATTTCAACGAATAGCAATTGGCGTAATGGACCATCTTAATTCTTATGGATGTGCTATCTACCTTCTCTCAGAAGATGGGAAAGAACTATATCCACAGTTTGTAATTGATCCTGCTTATGAGAAAGAGATCATGGCTACACCTTTAGATATCAATTCAAGTTTTACCGGAAAAGTAGTAAAAACTAAAAAAAGTATGATGTTCAATGATGCAGGACCAAATGAGGCAGGATTCCAGATTCCCGGTACGTCAGAGGAAGAAGAAGAAAGAATCATTGCAGCTCCTTTTATCTTCAATAACGAAGTACTCGGTGCTATTTGTCTTAATAAGATCGGATCATATTTTTCTGAAAATGACCTAAACCTGCTTGATACATTTGCAAATCATGTAACAACATCTATTAAAAATGCTCAGAATTATAAGAAATTTCAAAGTGAAATCTTGGGTCGCACTTCCGCAGAAAAAGCAAAAGAAGAAAGTGATGAAAAATTCATGAATCTACGCTCTAATGTTCCGGTGGGATTATTCAGGGCTACCCCAAAAGGGGAATTTATATCTGCAAATCCGGCAATTTTATCAATGTTTGGCTTCGATTCTGAACAAGAATTTCTCTCTACCCCCTCAAATGCGTTTTATGTAAATGAAGAAAGTAAGAATAATTTGATAGATACCTTAGAAAAAAAGGGTGGAGTACGAGATCTCGAGATTGAACTACAAAAGAAAAATGGTGAAAAACTTTGGTGTTTATTAAACATATATACCATTGTTGACGATTCCGGAACCAGGTTATTCCAGGATGGGATCATTACGGATATTTCTAAAGAAAAAATAGCAGCAAAAGACCTCGCTAAAACTCAATTTCGTCTAGCAACCATATTAGATAACGTTCCGAATATTATTTTATATGAGACTGGAGGGGCTAAAGAATTTGTTTCAAAAAACATTGAAGAAATGTTGGGGTATCCAGCAGAAGATTTTGAAAAAGATAAAAATAAATTCACTTCTCTAATTCATCCGGACGACAAAGAATATATTAAACAGAAATATTCAGAATGGGAAAAAAATGGCAAAAGTGGTATGTTAACATCGTGGTTCAGGGTACAAAAAAAAGATGGAACATATATTTGGATTGAAGATAGAATGCTTGAAATAACCGATAAAAATAATGTGAAATACCATGCAGGTGTAAATATTGACATTACAAATCTAAAAAATGCTGAAGAGCAACTAAAGGAAAGTTATAGCACATTGCAGCGAATTCTTGAAGAGACAGTAGAAGGACTTGTTCAGGCAGTTGAAATGCGTGATCCATATACTGCCGGTCATCAACGACGTGTATCTGATCTTGCTTCTGCTATCGCTGCTGAGATGAAATTTCCAGAGGATAAAATTAACGGACTTAAATTAGCTGCATTAGTTCATGATATTGGGAAAATAAATATCCCTGCAGAAATATTGAGCAAACCGGGAAAACTTACAGCACCCGAATTTAATTTGATAAAAATGCATCCCCAAACAGGTTATGATATTTTAAAATCTATCGAATTCCCATGGCCTATTGCAGAAATAGTACTCCAGCATCAAGAACGTTATGATGGGTCTTCTTATCCGAATGGATTAAAAGGTGAAGATATCCTCATAAAAGCTCGGATCCTAGCGGTAGCAGACGTTATTGAAGCAATGTCTTCTCATCGTCCATACAGACCTTCGTTAGGAATTGATTTTGCTCTGGAGGAAATTGAAAAAAACAGAAATATTTTATATGATCCGGAAGTTACAGATGTTTGTTTGTCATTATTCAGAGAAAAAGGTTACAAATTTCCTGATGCCCCTTCTGATACAATATAATTAGAATTTCTTAATCGAAAAAACGATTTCTTTCAAATGGTGAATTATACTGCCTGAATTCTATTGTGAAATTCATTTTTTCAGAAGGCTTATAATTCAATTGAAAATTTGGTAGAACCCGCGAAGTATTATCATTATTGCCATCAAATTCTATCCCACCTTGATACGTTGCAGTACCAAAATTAATAAAATTTAGATCTACTTTCAGATTCAATTTAGAACTAAACTTATAATTTATATGATTTGTATATACCGATTCATAAGCACTCTGGCTATTTGAAGAGATACTACTGCTGAATGACATTGAATGATTTATCGTAAGATTGTTCATATTCATCATTGATGGCATTAATAATTCTGGAGTAAATGCACTGTTTATTATTTCAGCATTCAGGCTGAATGCTAAAATCAATAAAGTAACCAATATTATTTTTTTCATAATTACCTCTCGATTCCTTTTATAGATTAAGTTGATTTTATGTCAAATTACTTATGTAAAAACTCTCTCATAATTCAAAAAATCAACTATTTAATCAAGATCATTTTTTTTATGGCTACAACCTTATCATCTAACTTCAATCTGTATAGATAAGTTCCACTTGCAACCTTATTACCATTATCATTTTCACTATTCCAAATAACCTTATTCACCGAATTTATAATAGGATTTACTACATTCAATGTCTTTACTTTCTGCCCTTTTATATTGAATATTTCAATTTCTGCTTGGTAAACTGAACTTTGTATATTGAAAGATATTGTCGTCTCAGGGTTGAATGGATTTGGATAATTCTGGTATAAATCCACTCCAACAGTTACAATGTCTTCTGTTATGCCTGTATTCAGATCATCCAGATCCATTGTATAAGCCGAACAACCGTAAGTTCCTAGTAACAACGTTCGGGTTGGATTGTGAATTAGCATATCAATAACGGGTACATTGGGTAATCCATCAGAAAGACTTTGCCACTCATCTCCCCCATTCTCTGTAAAAAATACTCCTGCATCCGAACCAATAAAAATTCTATTTGGAAATTCTTGATCAAGAGTAATACAATTTATTGGTAACTGTGGAAGATTAGAAGATATATCGATCCAATTCTGTCCTAGATCTGTAGATTTAAAGACATGAGGATAAGGATCATCCCAGCGGAAACCTGATACAGTTACATAGATCGTGTTCATATCAAAAGGATCTCCAGCGACTCTGGTTATCCAACGATTTGGCAATCCTGCAGTAACATCCGACCAGTTATTTCCATCATCAGTAGAAACATGCACATTCCCATCATCTGTTCCTGCAATTACCACATTGGGATAATTCGGATTCACTGCAATCGTAGAAACAGTATGATAACTGGTACCAGAATCACCATCTGTCAGATCGTTACTTACCGCTGTCCAGTTGTCTCCACTGTTGGTAGTTTTCCAAACCCGATATGTACCAAAATATAGAATTGTAGGGTCAACAGGATGCATAGCAAGTGGAGAAGACCAGTTTTTCCGATCATAACTCATCTGGTCAGCTATATTTTCAAACCAGTTACCACCATTTGTAGATCTATGCAGATTCCCCCATTGTGATTCAGCAAAAATTATGTTAGGATTTGTGTGATTAACTTTACAATAGAATCCATCTCCACCTAGAATCACATACCAGTCATCCAATGCACCGGTCATGGTTCTGATCGTGCTATTGTCCTGAGTACCGCCATAGATTCTTCCCGGATTCAGGTAGTCCATTTCTATCGCATAAAACTGTGTAAGTGGGATATTATCAATTTTGTCCCAGTTATTACCATAGTCATCACTCGTATATAATCCGCCATCATTACCTTCTACAATTCTGCCTGTAAATTCATCGATGATCATTGCATGATGATCTACGTGTATTTCATCCATATTTCCATAATCAGCAATGACCTGCCAATTGTTACCACCATTTTCGGTTCGACAGAGAGCTACACCCATAGCATACACCCTATTTTCATTTGCAGGGTCAACACATATCTGTCCAAAATACCAACCGAAACTGGAATTCATGTCGGTGATATTCCAATCATTGGTTTGATTCCAACTTGCTCCTCCATCAGTGGTTTTAAATATTCCCAAATAAGAATAACCTCCTACCGGTTGCTGGTCATAAAATGCATATAAAACTTCCGGATTACTTTTAGCAATCGTTAGTCCAATCCTGCCAACCCCATCATGGCTGGGAAGACCACTGGTTAGTTCATCCCAAGTATCTCCGCCATCTGTAGATTTGTAGATACCGGAAGATAACCCTCCTGAACGACGATATTCTCGACCTCTCATACGTTCCCACATAGAAGCATACAAGATATCAGGATCGGTGGGATGTTGAACCAGATCTATAGCTGCAGTTGAATCAGTGACAAACAGCTTTCTATCCCAGTTTAATCCACCATCATCACTACGATAAATTCCCCGCTCTTCATTAGGACTGAATAATGTTCCGGTTGCGGCTACAAATACTCTTTCAGAATTGGAATGATCTACGATTATTCTGCCAATATAAGCTGAGTTTTCTAAGCCGATATGTTGCCAACTCTCACCTGCATTCACAGATTTATACAAACCATCTCCAACAAAACTAAAACTAGAAGAATTTGCCTCTCCGGTTCCAGCATATATTATGTTTTCATTATTAGGATCAATAGCTAGATCACCAATAGCAATGACAGGTGCATCAGTAAAAATATTCTCCCAATTCACCCCTTCATCAGTGGTTTTGTAAATCCCACCTGAAGCAGCCCCGATATACCAGGTCTGAGGGCTGGAAGGGTGTATTGCTAAATCAGTAATACGCCCTCCAACATTAACTGGACCAGCCAATTCCCAGTTATATTCACGGTTTCCCCTTGTTTGAGAATGCAATTCTGTAGCTTGCTGTAATGCTTCTAAATAATATTCATGCTTTATCTCATGATAAGGATAAGCTCTTTGATATCCAAACCATTCATTGGGTAATGCTTTTGGTTCTTTTTTTATTTTTCCCCCGTAAGGTGTTTCAATAAATTCTGGATGAGAGATTTTTTTATGTTTAGGAACAAGTTTAAATAACAATATGCCTACTACAACAAAAATTATCACTATTACAATAAATGCAATAAATCTGGTTTTCAAAATTTCCTCCAATTTCTACTATAATTCTCTAATTTTTTTTACATCTCTCTTTTTTAGTTTTTTAATATGTGGAAGAAGCTTCTTTAGTCGCAAATAAAGTTCATTAATATCCTCTTCATTTGTGATATTAATATTTGCAAGCTTCTGTCTATCTAATTCAGCCATTTGAGAACTAATTCTTTTTTGAGCAGCTTCTTCTGATATTTTATCTCTTTCAATTATTCTTTTTATTCTTATTTCATTTTGTGTTGAGATATTTATCGTAAGATCAAATGCATTTTGTAAACCATTTTCAAAAAGGAGTGGAATTTCAAATATTAGAATTTCTTGAAAACTTGTATCAATAATTTGCTGCATTCTCTTTTTGATCTCAGGATGTAGAAGTTCATTAAGTTGTTTTCTTTTGTCTGCTGAATCAAAAACAATTTTACCAAGTTTTACTCGATCAATTGAATTATCAAGTATAATTTCTTCTCCAAATATACCTTTAATTTTATTTATGAAATATTGTTCTTCAAGTAATTCATGCCCAATTTTATCAGCATAGAATACTGAGAATTTTTGCTTTTCAAACCACGTAGAAACAACTGATTTACCTGAAGCTATCCCACCTGTTATTGCAATTAATAATGGTCTATCAAGATGTTTCATCCTTTATCCTTTGTGATAGTTCATCAATTGTAAGTCCGCTATAGATCACTCCGTTTTTTGCAACTGATATTTTACCCGTCTCTTCCGAAACTATTATAGAAAAAGCATCCGTATTCTCTGTTACACCCACCCCAGCAAGATGACGCGTTCCCAGTTTTTGAGAATATTCCACACTTTCGGAGAGAGGCAACACAACCTTAACAGCATACAATCTTTCATTTCTAACAATAACAGCCCCATCGTGAAGAATTGTTTTATTATTAAAAATTGTTAGAAGTAATTTTACTGAGATCTGGGCATCGATGATCTCTCCGCTATCGATATAATTATCTAGCTTACGTTTATTCTCAATAATTATCAGAGCACCTATTTTTCTAAAAGACATGATAGAAACTGCATTTAAAAGTGGAGAATAGAAAGATTTCTTTGCACTTTGAAAAAGTGTTCTCATGTCATGTGTCTGCGCAATACGAGTAAATAAATTTCTAATCTCGTACTGAAACAGAACTATGAAAATAATGATCCAATAATCTTTAAAAACTCTTAAAATGGATGTCATCATATTTAGTTTTAACAACGATGCGGTTAAATATATCATGAATACTCCAAGCAATCCTAATAACATCTGATAGCCACCGCTTTTCGTTAACAGGATAAAAACTCTATATAAAATAAACGCAACAATTATTATGTCGATAATATCGGTAACTTTTGGTATGAAAATACTCATTATACTTTCCTTATTTCTTTCATTACATTTAGAAATCTGCTTTGCTGTATCACATCATGTGCGCGTATTATTTCTATATCATTTTGGAACGCAAACGCTGTAGAAGCAAGGCTTCCGGCAAGTCGTCCTTCCATATCCGAATCGTAGATATTTCCAATAAAACTTTTTCGGGAAGCACCCAATATTATGGGCACACCAAGACACTTAAATTCAGATATTTTCTTCAAAATAATCAGGTTATCTTTCTGCCTTTTTCCAAAACCAATTCCGGGATCAATTATTAATCGCTCTTTATGAATTCCATTCTCTTCACAGAAATTTATGCGCTCTTCAAAGAAAGACAAAATCTCTTCAACAACATCTTCATAATGCGGATTATCCTGCATAGTTTCGGGTGTCCCTCTCATATGCATTAAAACTACTGGTACTTCAGGAAAATTCTGTAAAACTTTAATCATATCTGCATCAAATAATAGAGCACTGATATCATTTAATATGGAAGCTCCTGCCTGCAATGCTTCTTTTGCAACCTCAGCTTTAGTTGTATCGATAGAAATTGGGATATCAGAATTTTTACGTAATTCCTTAATAATCGGAATAACCCGTTCTATTTCAGATTCTGCATTGATCTTCTTAGCTCCGGGTCTGGTCGATTCACCACCAATATCAATAATGTCAGCTCCCTCAGCTATCATTTCCAAGGCACGCTTAACAGCTTTATCCGCATCAAAATACTGGTTCCCATCAGAAAAACTATCGGGTGTAACATTGAGGATTCCCATTATTTTAGTTTCATTTAATTCCAGTTTGGTTCCATTACAATTGAGGATTTTCGAGTGTGGATTTTCCTGACCATTAATAATATTTATTAAATCTTGTTTTATTTCCGGTAACCCGAAAATTGTTTGATTATTTAATTTTTTTATCAGTTTTTTAATTTTGTCAAGATTTCCCAAAAGGATCATATTACTAATTTCAAGCCTACCGTTCACAACACCTCGTGCAACAGCAGCATCACCACCTATCGAGAGCATTTCCTGTTTAAGGATATTAGCAGCTCCAACCTTCACATTTGTAATCTTTATCGAAAGTCCAATTGCTTTTGGTGCCATCACTTCAACCCCTTGTGAAGAGACGTTGATCTTTTCTAATTCCCTTTTTGCATCTTGCAGCGAATTAATATTTAAGATCCTATTCATCAATCATTACCTAATTATTTCAATTCATAAATAAAGGTGATCACGCCTTTCTGAACAACATCCTGAGAGATTGGATTGAACTTCCATTTGTTGATTGCATTTAAACTATTAAATTCTAATCTGGATTCAGCTTTTTGAATAATAATAATATTTGTGACTGAGCCATCAGGAAGCACATCAAATTTCATTTTTACTTTAACGCTCTGCTGAACGCCTTCGGGGTAGGAAGGGATAACTTTATTTAATATTCTCCGGTTAGTTATTTCACCTTCCAAAATATATGGAGAGTCACTTTCGGTTTCTCCAAGAAGTCTATTCGTGAGTGAATTTAAATAATCATCATTTGTAAGAGTAGTGACATCTTCAGCCTTGCTGATCTCAGATGTATTTATCAAATTTTTATCAATTTTAGCTTTAATTTTAGTTTGGGAATTCCCAATTTTCTTATTCATATCAAGTTGATTAAAAGCTGTCTCTTCATGTGCTGGTATATAAACAGACTCTTCCGATTTGGAAAATGTTTTTGGTAGATCAACTTTTTTGGGGATTAAATTGCTCAATCTTCCAATATCTTGCGTGTCTGAAGTTCTGGATGGTTGAGATGAGTGTGAGATATATCTTTCATTATTTGCATTTTCATCAAAACCAAATTCTATGAATTCAATGCGCTTATAAACGCTATCCGGTAAAATTGAGAAATGAACAAATATAGCAATTCCAATTAATATAAGATGGAAAAAGATGGATGTAAGAATTCCTATATTTTTTTCACTCATTTTTATTTTTCTAGTTCCTCAACTTGAATCTCAGTTGCGATGAAAAATCTATTCGTTCCGGATAATTTAGCTATATCCAAAAGTCTTACTACATTTTTTAATTGCACTGTCTCATCTGCTCGAACCACTACAACCTGCTCAGGATCATCAATAAGTTTTCTATTAAGTACTTCAGGAAGTTCTTCCCAACCTACAATTTCATTATTGATAAAAATCTCATTGTTCTTTGTAAGCGTAAGGCTGATATTTTTGTTATATTCATTCTGCTGTGAATTTGAACCAGGTAGATCAACCTTGATACCTGAGTGTGTAATAAAATTTGAAGAGATCAGGAGGAAGATCAGCAGGAGAAAGATAACATCAGTAAATGAGATCAATCCAATTGTTGAGATCCGCTTTTTCTTCGTTTTAATTACCATCCTTCATACCTCTAATATTGTAGATAAATTCATTAGTGTTCTCTTCTAATTCGTGAGCAAGATCCTCAACTTTCCCAACCAGATAATTATAAAAAAGAATTGCAATGATCCCTACAGTAAGACCGCCAATAGTAGTTATCAAAGCTTCCCAAATACCACCAGCTAATAAACTTATGTCAACTCCACCACCAGTTTCACCTAATTTCATAAAAACTTTTACCATACCGGTAACAGTTCCCAAAAAACCTATAAGAGGTGCAACCGCTGCAAAAGTAGCAAGTGTTCCCAGATTCTTTTCCAGATAATGGATCTCCTTATTTACAGCAGATTCAATCACTTCTTTTGTTTCAACCATTCCCCTATCCAGAACACTTATCGCTTTGGCAATTATGTTAGCAATCGGACTGCTGTTTCGATCTTCACATACACGAATTGCTATCTCAAGTTTCTTCTCTCCAAGATAGCCATAAACTTCCTGCAAGAACTCTTCTTCATTCTTATGTGATTTTTTTAGTTTGATCAATCTCTCTATTATTATTGATAATGCTGCAATTGATATGATAAATAAAATTATCATTAAGAAACCACCTTTCGAAGCTATCGAAAACAAGCTGGTTTCCATTGGAACGTCCGCTGCTAAAACCATTAAATTCATCATTCCTCCTCATGAAATATGTACGCCGATGAGAAGTATTCCGTTAATATTGTCAAATTATCTTTTTTTGAAATCGATTGAAGCCAAATTGGAAAGGTTTTATTTGACATTGAACTCGAATATTCAATCATATCCGCAGTTTTAGAATAAAGGATAAGAATATGAAATCGAACAGTTATGAGAGATATTATGGGATAACAACTTTCGGTGAGAGTCATGGAAAAGCAATCGGAGTTGTTATCGAAGATGTGAAACCTGGTATTGATTTTCCTTATGAAAAGATCCAGAATGCCCTAAACAAGCGCAAACCAGGCACAGGGAAATTTTCTTCAACAAGAAATGAGAAAGATGAAATTCAGGTTTTGTCAGGTGTATTCGAAGGCAAAACCACCGGTATGCCGATCTGCTTAATTGTATATAATGAAGATGCTCGTGAGCAAGATTATGAACATTTAAAAGACCTGTTCCGTCCTAGTCATGCAGATTTCTCATATTTTAAAAAATTTAAGATCTATGATCATCGTGGTGGTGGTAGGGCTTCCGGCAGAGAGACTATCTCACGAGTTGCAGCTTCCGGATTAGTTGAGAATATTTTAGAAGATATCAAGATAAATATTTATCCAATAAAAATTGGGAAATTTGAAACAACTCAAACTGATCTCTCGTTCCAAAACGAATTGTCCTGGTACGATAAAACAAACTACAAAGATTTAATTGAGTATTTGAACAATATAAAAAATGAAGGTAACTCGATCGGTGGGATCGTAGAAGTAAAGGTCGCAAATATCCCCTCCGGATTGGGAGATCCTGTTTTTGAGAAACTGGATGCAAACCTGGCAAAAGCGATCCTTTCGATAGGAGCAGTGAAGGGAATAGAATTTGGAAATGGCTTTAAACTTGCAGCGCTGAAGGGCAACGATGCTAGTGATCAGATGAATAAAGATGGATTTATTACAAATCATAATGGTGGGATTCTGGGTGGAATAAGCACAGGGAATGAACTCATATTTCGCTTTGTAGTCAAACCTACTCCTTCAATAAATATAATTCAGAAAACAATAACGAAAAATAACGAAGAAGTTGAATTCAAATCTCATGGAAGACATGACACATGCATTATCCCACGAATTATTCCGGTTGCTAAAGCAATGATAAAGCTTGTTTTAGCAGATGCATTGAGCTTTCAAAAACTTATCTCGAACAATAAATTAGAATTAACAGATTATCGAGAAGCAATTGATAAAATTGATGAAGATATTTTAATTGCACTCGGAAGAAGGCAAAAAATATCTGAACTAATCGGGAGATTCAAACAAGAAAACAAACTTCCGATCGAGAATAAAGATCGCGAAGAAAAGCTTATGAACAAACTGAAACAGAAAGCAAAGTTATGGGATATCGATGAATCATTTGTTGCAAATATCTGGGATATAATTATCTCAGAAAGCAAAAAAAGACAATGATAATTCTTTCAATTCCATACCTTAATAACAATTACGTAATTCAAAAAGCAAAAGAATATCCAAATTATTGGAAAGAATTCCGACTCGATTATTCTACAGATTTTCAAGCTTTCCCACTTGAAGTAATTGATGAAAAAACAATTCTTACAATTCGCAGTGAAAAGGAAGGTGGAAAATACAGAATTGATATTAATGATAAAATCAAATTTTATAAAGACAGGATCTCTAATACAAACTGTCTTTGTGATCTTGAGATCAATGAAATTACTGATCAAGATATTTTGCATATTCCCAAAAACAATCTGATCTTATCGTATCATGACTTCGCTGAAGAAATTGATTTTACAAAATTGAAAGAAATTGTTAGAAAATCGAATTCACTTCCTTCCGGATTCCTAAAAATTGCTGTTAATATTTCAAAATATTCAGATTTAATAAGATTATCAAAATTAATACCTGAATCCAATAAACCTGTTATCTTTGCAGGGATGGGAAAACTTGGAAAGATCAGCAGAATATTATTCCGGTATCTTGACGCTGATGCAACATTTATTGGGCTTCCAAACAATCCAACAGCTAAAGGACAATTAACTACAGAAGAAGCAGAATTTTTCAAACTTAATTCAATCTCCCAAAAGACACAGATCGGTGGGATAATTGGTGGGAACCAGGTTGAATATTCTCTTGGCATAAAATATTACAACGATCTTTTCACAAAAGAAAAACTTGATGCGCTTTATCTTCCTTTTGTAACCGATGATGTTGATGACATGTGGAATTGGATAAATAAAGCAAACATTAATTTCTATGGATTTTCCATCACAATGCCTTTCAAGAAAATTATCGGGGCAAAAAAACAGCTCTCTGCTGTGAATTTATTCCTTCCAAAAACCAGTGAAATGTTGAATACGGATCTAACAGCTTTTCAAAAATCAATAGAAATTTTAAAGATAAAAAAGGCAGAATCTATCCTGATAATTGGAAGCGGAGCAACTGCCGAAATTGCCTTAAGGGCGTTCCAAACTTTTGATAATATTACTATTTCCAGTCGAAATGAATTTTCCGGTAATAAATTAGCAAAAGAGAACAATAAAGAATTCACTCAATTAAAATTACTGAAAAACTGCAGGTATGATCTTATCATAAATTGTACACCTCTAGGCACAAAAAATGAAGACATTATTGAATTGCTCAAACTGAAGTTGCCTAAAAAAGTCATAGAACTGCCTTACAAACAAAAAAATACTTTACTTATTAATAGATGTATCGAAAATGAAATTGATTATATTGATGGTAAGCGCTTCTGGATTCTTCAAGCAAAGGTCCAACAGCAGAAATTTATAATAACAATACATGCTTTAGGAGGATAGAATGAAAATCAAAACCATACTCTTTTTTGGAATTAGTCTTTTTTTAATTTCCTGTTCTATGGTGAAATATACAGAGCAGGCAAAACTAACAATACAAAGTGCAGAAAAAAATAAAAAGCAACTCAAAAAAGCTGCAAAGTACTTTCATAAAAATAAACAATCCGATAGATTAGATGCTCTTCTTTTTCTATATGAAAACATGCCAAGTCATTCGTATGTTAAGGTTGGGCTTTTTGATGAAAATGAAGTTGAAGTAACTTGGAATTTTTCAGAATTTAAAGATTATGATGAAGCAAAGAATAAGATGGATTCGTTGGAGGTAGAATTTGGCGAATTACATTGGAGCAAGAAGGAAAAGAAAATTGATCATCAAACTATCTCTTCTGAATTTATAATTGATAATATTGATCTCGCTTTTAAGGCTTGGGAAAATAAACCCTGGTCCAAAGAGTACGATTACACAATCTTCAAGGAATATATATTGCCTTACCGGGGAAGTAATGAACCAATCGAATCATGGCGTTCATGGCGCGGATATTTCATGGATAGTTATAAAGATATTGCCTCTCAAATGTTTGATCAGACAGACATAATTGAAGCTGCCGAATTGATAAATAATGATTTGAAAACCTGGTTTAAATTCAATTCAAAATATTATCTGCATCCAACCGATCAAGGGCTGTTTGAAATGCTCATGAGTAAAGAAGGCAGATGCGAGGATATTACAAATCTCACAATTTATGCATTGAGAGCTAATGGAATTGGCGCAACAAGCGATTATACTCCACATTGGGCAAACGCGGGGAATAATCATGCTTGGAATGTAATAATTATGCCAGATGGAAAAGCTACTCCATTCATGGGTGCTGAATCTGATCCCGGAGAATATAAACTTTCCAGTAAAGCTGCTAAGGTTTATAGAAAAGTTTTTTCTGAGCAAAAAGATAACCTTGCCTTCAAATTAATTGATGATGAAAAAGCGCCGGCATGGCTTTCCGGTAAGTGTTATAAAGATGTGACAAAAGAATACACGAAGGTTACTGATGTGAGATTAGAGCTTAATTGTGAATTCCCTGATAGCACATATAATCTTTATTTATGTGTTTTTAATTCCGGGGAATGGAAGGCAATCCATTGGGCAAAGCTGAATAATAAAACAGCAAATTTTACAGATATGGGAGTTGATATTGCCTATCTACCCATGTTCTACGTCGATGAGAAACTCTTCCCTGCTGCCAATCCGTTTATTCTCACAAAGAACGGTGACCAAAAAAATCTTAATGGAAATGATCTATTTGAAAAAGAAGTTGTACTACGCTCTGTAACCAAAAAAAATATCGACCGGTCTAACAATGATGGGCGCACAGTATTTTTAGAAAAGGGAGAAAAATATGAGCTCTTCTATTGGGAAGATGGATGGGAATCTTTTGGAACAAAGACTGCAACCGAATCACCATTAAAATTCAATGAACTCCCGGCTAAAAGGTTATATTGGTTGGTAAAAGAAAATTCAGATGAAGAAGAGCGAATCTTTACTTATGATAACAACAAACAGATCTGGTGGTAAATTTATAAAGGAGATAAAATGATATTAAATCCAGTAGAATTAATTATAAAGAAGAAAACCGGAAAAGAATTAACACAAACTGAATTGGAATATTTTATTAATTCCTATATAAATAATGAGATCCCAGAGTACCAGATGTCTGCAATGCTGATGGCGATCTATTTCAAAAGTATGAAGATCGAAGAAATTCAGACCTTAGCAAAAGTATATATCGAATCCGGAAAACAGATCACATTTCCAAAATCTGATAAAACTGTAGATAAGCATTCCACCGGTGGTGTTGGAGATAAAATAACCATTATGCTGGCACCAATTGTTGCGGCTTGTGGTGGGAAGATCCCGATGATATCCGGTCGTGGATTAGGTCATACAGGCGGTACATTAGATAAACTTGAATCAATTCCCGGTTTTAGAACTGATTTCAATGACACAGAATTCAAAGAAATAATTGAGAAAGTTGGATTTTGCATTATAAGTCAATCAGAAGAACTGGTCCCTGCCGACCGTAGGATCTACGCTTTGAGGGATGTTACCGGGACTGTGGAAAGTCTGCCGTTAATTACTGCCAGTATAATGAGTAAGAAAATTGCTGAAGGCGCACAAAATCTTGTAATCGATCTTAAAATTGGGTCAGGTGCATTTATAAAAGATCTTGAAACCGGCAAAGAACTCGCTAACCTTCTCATAAAGACCGGAGTAAAATTCGGACAGAAAGTTTCCGTAGTATTTTCTAATATGAATTCCCCGCTTGGTGGATATATCGGTAATGCTTTAGAGATAAAGGAAACTATTGAATACTTGCAAGGTAAAGATATTCCGGATATAGATATTTTAACAAAAACTTTAGCTGTAGAAATGCTATTACTCTCTGAAGTTGCTGCCACAGAAGAAGAAGCTATGACCATGATAGAAGATGTGATAAAAAGTGGTAAAGCTCTGGAATGTTTCAAAGATTCCATCGCTGCTCAAGGTGGAAACCCAGGAATTTGCGATGATGTATCTCTATTACCTCAAGCTAAATATAAGATCCCAATTATTTCACAAAGATCCGGATGGATAAATTCTATTAATTCCCAACAGATCGGTTATGCCCTAATTGAAATAGGGGCAGGTAGAAAAACTCTTGATTCCAAATTAGATTACTCCTCAGGAGCATATCTAACCAAGAAGATCGGTGATGAAATTAGTGAAGGTGAAACTATTGGATATGTATTCTGTAATAATAAGAGTGAGGGAGAAAATATCATCCCTAAAATACTGAACAGCTATGAGCTGATTAATGAAAAAGTTCAAAAGGAAAACTTAATTCTCGAAATCTTGAAATAATTTTGAAATTAAATGAGAAAATATATAATAAAAAGCCCTTCAGATTAAATTGATTTAGATGATGATAATTAATGGCGCCATAACTCCCAATTTAAAAGTTATGACGAACCTTTTGGTGTAACTATAGGTTGGTTATGCGCACCTTTTTGGTGGGCGCAGCGTGCATATGTTACAGGTAATTAAATATAAAAAATAGGAGATTTTATGAAAAAAACGAAAATTCTTACATATACACTTTCAGTTTTGATTCTATTGATTGTGAGTTGTACAGATTCGACAGAACCCGATGAAAATGCAAAAATTAATGGTCAGGTAACAAATTCTCTGGGTGAACCAATTTCTGATGCAAAAATAATGCTAACTTATTATACTGAGTCAATTGCTACAAGACCACTTACGACTTTTTCGTATGACTTAACTGATTCATTACATATAAAATTATGGATTACTTATCACAATGTATCTGATACAGTCAAAGTTTTAATCGACGAGTATCTAGAACCTGGAAATTACAGTGTCCAATGGGATTCTACAAATAGTTATGGACTTATTGAAGTGAGCAATTATTATGATTGGCATATTAAAATGGGTACTAATCAAATAGACGATAAATTATTATTAAATGTGACATATTCTGATATTACAAGTGATGATGTGAATAAATATGAATGTTTTGCAATGACTGACGGTAATGGTCATTATGATTTTGAAATTGATAAACTGCCTTTTTCATTTTCTGATAATGAAATTGAGATTACAGATGAATATGGCAATGTAATTGATATTGTAAAAGTTAGTAGAACTGTTAAAATTTGGGCTCTACATACAGATTATGATCCTGTTTTTATTGATTCAGTTTATATAAATGAGAATTCGATAACTGAAGGTAATCTAAGCTTTGATTGAGAAACTACCTGTAACAAGCGTGTCAGCGGTTGGGTCAGTTGGTGTTTTTCGTCTGAATCGTTCCGATTCAGG
>JAGLPW010000108.1 GCA_023137125.1 Candidatus Cloacimonadota bacterium
GGTCGGTTTGTTCGGTCGTGATCGTACCGATCCCGCCGCACACGCGGGACATTAGCTGCATTATTGAGCACAGGAGTTTAAAATGAAGAAGTTGATTTATTTTCTCTTTTTATTGGTGGCCTTTAAATTGAATGCTGTCCTTCCTTATTCATATTTTTATGCATACGGTGAAAATAATGAAATTCATATAAACTGGAATTACATAGATAATGAACCTGATTTAATGGGATGTAATCTTTTTAGAAGTGAAGATTATATCACGTATAATCAAATCAATAACGATCTTATTACATCAAACAATGAAGCATTCACTTATTTAGATGAAGAAGGAATAACTGATACAACAATCTATTATTATAAAATAAATTATGTATTTCCAGATAGTATTATAAACAGTCTTGCAATTGGTGCAATGAAAGAAATTACTTTTGAAATCTATTCAGAAGATACTGTTCAAATTACTTGTATCCCAAGACAAACAGGGAGTTATGAATTTAGATTGTATAGAGATAATTGCGTGATGTACACTGATTCATTCGAAGACTCAATAAAGATATATCAACAACCTGAAAATCAAATTAATTATGAGTATATGTATGAATTCATCAAAATTCCAGAATTTACATTTTCTCGTTTTTCTTTAACAGAACAATTCCTATTTTCAATACTCAATCCTGTTGAGACAAATAACGATGAAGTTCCTGCTGGTTTATCTTATCTTTATCAAAATCACCCTAATCCATTTAATCCTTCTACAACAATAAAATTCTCAATTCAAAATGATTCAAAAGTTGAACTAACTATTTTCAATATCAAAGGACAAAAAATAAATAATCTATTAAATGAAGAATTTGTTGCAGGTTCTCATTCAATTATTTGGTTTGGTGATGATGAAAACAATAAATCTGTCAGTTCTGGAATCTATTATTTTAAATTGAATGTTAATGGTAAAAGTGGAGCAGTAAAAAAATGTCTGCTGTTGAAATGAAAAATGCAGCTAACAAGCGTGTCGGCAGTAGGGCTGGTCAGTGCTTTTTTCCTGAACCTACCGGTTCAGGGTTTAGGTTGTTTGTTTTGGGCGTGATCGTTCCGATCCCGCCGCACACGCAAAACATTAGCAGCAACTAAAAATTGGAGAAGAAGATGAAAAAAACAATTATGAATTTAATATTAATGCTTTTTGCATTATGTGCTTTTGCCCAAGCGCCTGATTGGTTGTGGGCAGAAAGTGCTGGTGGAAGTGGTTTAGATTCAGGACGGGTAATCGCTATTGACGATAATGGTAACAGTTATGTTACAGGAGGGTTTTGGGATACAGCAACCTTTGGTTCCTATTCCCTTAACAGCAGTGGATTGTGGGATATTTTTGTAGCAAAGATGGATGCAAATGGCAACTGGTTATGGGCAACTAAAGCTGGTGGGAGTAATTATGATTATGGCTTTGCCATCGCAACAGATGACAATGGCAACAGCTATGTAACAGGAAGGTTTGCTAATACAGCAACCTTTGGTTCCTATACTCTTACCAGTAGTGGAAGTGATGATATTTTTGTAGCAAAGATGGATGCGACCGGCAACTGGTTATGGGCAACTAAAGCCAGTGGAAGTGAATCTGATGGAGGTTATGGAATCGCAATAGATGATAATGGTAACAGCTATGTAACAGGAATGTTTGAAGGTGTAGTAACCTTTGGTTCCTATTCTCTTGCTAGTAGTGGAAGTGATGATATTTTTGTAGCAAAGATGGATGCAACCGGCAACTGGCTGTGGGCAACTCAAGCTGGTGGAGGTCTTGATGATAATTGTGGTGGAATCGCAATGGATGATAATGGTAACAGTTATGTGTCAGGAAGTTTTAATGATACAGCAACCTTTGGTTCCTATTCTCTTACCAGCAGTGGTGAAGGTGATATTTTTGTTGCAAAGATAGATGCAATCGGTAACTGGTTATGGGTAACTCAAGCTGGTGGAAGTGAATCTGATGGAGGAAAGGCAATCACCATAGATGATAATGGTAATAGCTATGTGACTGGATGTTTTAACGAAACAGCAATCTTTGGTTCCTATTCTCTTGTAAATAGTGGAGGTGTTATTAATATTTTTGTAGCAAAGATGGATTCAAATGGTATCTGGTTATGGGCAACTCAAGCTGGTGGAAGTAGTTATGGTTGTGGTTTTGGAATCGCAATAGATGATAATGGTAACTGTTATGTGACAGGATATTTTGCAGGTATTACAACATTTGGTTCATATTCTCTGACGAGCAGCGGATCTAATGATATTTTTGCAGCAAAGTTGGGAAATAATACTTCAGTTGAAAACGAAATAATTTCAACAGAAATTAGGCTTTCAAATTATCCCAATCCCTTCAATCCAACCACAACTATTTCCTTCTCAATTCAAAATGATTCTAAAGTTGAACTTATGATTTATAACATCAAGGGGCAGAAGATAAGATCACTTTTAAGCGACCAAATAACTGTAGGAGAGCATTCAATTGTCTGGAATGGTGAAGATGCTTCAGAGAAGAAAGTAGGGTCAGGTATTTATCTTTACAAGCTTAATATGAATGGTAAAATGGAAGCAGTTAAGAAATGTTTACTGTTGAAATGAATGATGCTGCTAACAAGTGTATCTGTGGATTCCCAAAGCATACACGAAACATTAAACAACATTCCGCTTCGCTCCATGTTGTTTAATGGCGGCAATTAGAAAAAAAATGGAAGAAGAATGAACTATAATTATGAAGATAATTTTTGGGCACTAATTTATGAGCAGTACGATCAATTATCAGGTTGTGGAATTCAAGAGTTAAACTTTTATTTAAATGAGGTAAAAGAAATTAAAGGTAAATGCCTGGAAATTGGTTGTGGAACTGGTATAAAATTTTTTCAAATACTTCAAAATGGAGTCGATATTTTTGGATTTGATATCTCAAAAGAAATGCTTGAAGTTTTGGAGGAAAAAGCTAAACAGTTGAAAATATCAAATATTTCAAAACGAATTTCCAAACAAAATATGATTGATTTTAAGTATTCTTGTAAATTTGATTCGATAATAATTCCCAATCGTACATTTTTACATAATGTTTCTCAAAAAGAACAATTAGATACTCTAAAAAATATTCACAAACATCTAACAGATTCAGGTAAATTAATATTAAATTTTTTCCAACCAAAACTGAATGTGTTAATAAATGAAATGGAGCAATTTAAACAATTTGCAAACCTGACAAATCCTCAAACTAACGAACCAATATCGTTATATTTCAAAGAAAAAAAAGATATACTAAATCAAATCATAAATATTGAATGGAAATTCAAAACGCCAAATGAAGAGTCTTTAACCCAAATGAAAGTGAAGTGGATATATAAATCAGAATTTGAACTGCTATTAAAACTTGCAGGATTTAAAACAATCGAAGTATTTGGTGACTTTGATAAAAACAAATTAAAAACTGATTCTAGAGAATTAGTTTGGATTGCACGTAAAACTTAATGTTGCTAACAAGCGTGTCAGCGGTCTTAAAGCAATGAGAAATTTGAAATTAGGAATTAGTAATTGGGATCGTTCCAATTCTAAAGTAAAATATGAATAAGAAAACATTGGGAGCAATCGTATGAAACATTTGAAAGAAACAATTCAAAAAGAAGAGCAAGTGAAAAGAAACTACCTGAAAATAATATTACAGATAATTCTAGGTGGAACTTTTATTTTTTCAGCATATTCAAAAATAATCAGTCCCGGACTATTTGAGATATTACTTATTGATAGTGGTATTGTTGAGACCAGAATTATAGCAGCATATCTAACCAGGTTATTGATCGGGTTCGAACTGGCTTTGGGATTACTAATTTTTCAACCGAACTATTTGAAAAAGATCATAATTCCAGTTACGATTGGATTATTAGCGGCTTTTACACTCTACCTGGGATACACAGGAATAATTTTGGGTGATAATGAAAATTGCGGATGTTTTGGTGAATTGATCAAAATGACTCCTGTTGAATCCATATATAAAAATATAATTTTCTTAATAATCGCTGTATTTTTATATAGAAAAGTGGAAACTAAGAAGACGAAAAAAATATTACCTGTTGCTATTACGATCTTATCATTCCTCCTGGTTTTCTTGATCATACCAATAACCAATGCTAAGGATTTTAAGTTTGAAAAATATACTTCTTTTGAAGGATACGGAAGAGTTGATCTGGCAGAAGGAGATCATTTGTTAGCAGTATTTAATCTTGATTGTGGTCACTGCCAAGAAACCGCTACGGATATTTGGGAACTAAAAGATCAATATTGGGGAATCCCTGAAATGTTTGTTTTGTTCTATCAGGAAGGTGATTTCACAGTAGAATATTTTACTGAAATAACAAATTCACAATTCTCTTATTTAATGATCGATGAAAATACTTTTTTTGATCTAATTGGAAATTCTCCACCAAGAATTTATTGGCTTCAAAATGGAGAAATTAAAGAGATATGGGACGAAGATTTTAGTGAAAAAGTGGAAATGAATTTCATTAATTAATACAGTCCAAAAACCTTGACACTCATTCCTTTGAAA
>JAGLPW010000109.1 GCA_023137125.1 Candidatus Cloacimonadota bacterium
TTTCCCGGAAGTGGAAGGTGCAATTATTGCAATTAAGGAAGGACTTTGTGATAAGGTATATCTTGTGGGTAAACAAGATATACTCTCAAAGGAACTAGAAAAATACTATTATCCCAAAGATAAAATCGAAATTGTTCATGCATCTGAAGTTATCGGTATGAGCGATTCTCCATCACGTGTAGTTCGACAGAAGAAAGATTCTTCATTAGTTAGAGCTATACAATTACATAAAGATGGAACTGTTCAAGCTGTTGTAAGTGCTGGAAATACGGGTGCAGTAATGGCTGCTTCTCTTTTTGGCTATGGAAGAATTAAGAATATTCTTCGTCCGGCTATTGCAACCACATTCCCAACTCAATCACATCCTGAGATCATTCTGGATGTTGGGGCAAATGTAGAGTGCAATCCGGAAAATCTGGTTCAATATGCAATTCTTGGTAGCTTGTATTTCAAGTTCTTTTTTAAAACTGATGATCCAAGGGTTGCTCTTTTAAATATTGGCGAAGAAGAATCAAAGGGAAATGAACTAGTCAAAAATACGTATGTTAAATTAAAAGAAAATAAAGATATAAATTTTGTTGGAAATATTGAAGGAAAAGATCTGTTAAAAGGTATTGTAGATGTTGTTGTTTGCGACGGATTTGTGGGCAATGTAATGCTCAAAACTGTTGAAGGTGCAGCTTATTCAATAATGTCGATCCTTAAAAGCGAAATGAAGAAAGACTGGATCGCAAAACTGGGAGCTCTTTTATCTTTTCCTGCATATGCCTATTTAAAAAAGAAATTAGATCATTCAGAATATGGTGGTGCATTACTTGTTGGTCTTAATGGAATTTCAGTTGTCTCTCATGGAAGATCAAATGCAAAAGCTATAAAAAATGCCGTTGGACTTGCTGCACATCTGGCAAGATCAGGATTCATAGAACATACAAAGAAGTATTTTGAGGAGAAATAAACATGAGCATTAAATATTTTGCAAAAATCTCGGGAACCGGAATGTATGTACCGGATAAAATTCTAAATAACTTTGATCTGGAAAAGATAGTTGATACGACTGATGAGTGGATAAGAACTAGAACAGGAATGTCTGAACGACATCTTGCAGCTGATGATCAGGCTGCATCTGATCTGGCTTATGAAGCTACATTAAATGCTATCAAAGCTGCCCAGATTCGAACCAAAGATATTGATATGATTATTGTTGCTACAATTTCTGGTGATCATCCTACTCCCTCAACTGCTTGTGTACTGCAACAGAAATTAGGATTAAAAGGATTTCCAGCTTTCGACGTCTCGGCCGGTTGCACCGGTTGGATCTATGCTGCAAATATTGCAAAACAATATATTGAAACCGGAATGGCTAATAATATTCTGGTTATTGGTGTAGAAATATTAACCAAGATAACTAATTGGAAAGATCGAGGTACATGTATTCTTTTTGGAGATGGAGCCGGAGCTACAATAATATCGCGTGCTGATGGAAAAGATATCTCCAGATTTATAGATTCAGAGCTTTCTGCCGATGGTACTCATTATGACTTATTGATCCAGAAAGCCGGTGGTTCACGTATGCCTGCAACTAAAGAAAGTGTGGAAGAAAACCTTCATACAATTTATATGGAGGGCAATAAAATATTCAAAAATGCAGTTCGTTCTATGTATCATGTTTGTGATGTTGTGTTAAAAAGAAATCATCTTGATGTACATTCTATAGACTGGTTAATAACTCATCAAGCAAATATGCGAATTATCCAGGCTTTAGGAAAAAAAATGAAAATAGATGAAAAGAAAGTAATTGTTAATATTGAAAAATACGCAAATACTTCCTCTGCTACAATTCCTATGGCTTTGGATGAAGCAATTCGTAGCAAAAAGATACGCCATGGTGACATAGTTCTTATGGCTTCTTTTGGAGCAGGACTTACATCCGGAAGTTTATTGCTTAGAATATAATTAATGAGGTAATTTCATGGGTAAAAAAGCATTTATTTTTCCAGGTCAGGGCGCTCAATATATCGGCATGGCCATGGATTTTGTAAAAAGTAATACAGAACTAGAAAACATTCTTAAGAATTTTGATGACAAAAATAAAACTAATTTATATGATATTATGTCTGAGGGTCCAGAAGAAAAACTTAAAGATACAAAATTTACTCAACCAGCAATTTTATTCCATAGTATTGCTGCATTAAAAACTGTTCTCAATGAGATAAATATTATACCGGATTATGTGGCAGGACACTCTCTAGGAGAATTCTCCGCCCTGGTTGCAAATGGTGTTTTAACACTAGAAGATGCAATGTATCTTGTTCATAAACGTGGTGAATTCATGATCAAAGCAAATGAAGGGAAACCTTTTGCAATGGCTGCCATTATTGGTCCTTCCCCTGATGAAGTAAAAGCTATTTGTGAAGAAGCATCTAAGATTGATATTGTCATTGCTGCTAATTTTAATACACCTGTCCAAACTGTGATCTCCGGATCTAAAGCCGGAGTTGAAAAAGCTTGTGAGATTGCGCAAGAAAGAGAAGCTAAAAGAGTGGTTCCGCTTGTTGTGGGCGGTCCTTTCCATTCTCCTCTTATTCAAAAAGCAGCAACCTGGCTTTCTGAGGAAATGGATAACATTAATTTTAATAAAACCAATATTCCCGTAGTTTCCAATGTAAATGCAAAACCTGTAACTGATACTGATGAGATAAAAAATAATCTTGCGAAACAAGTTACTTCATCTGTTCTCTGGGTCGATTCGATAAAGTTCATGATTGAGGATGGTGTAGACACGTTTATTGAATTTGGGCCCAAAAAAGTACTTGCAGGAATGTTAAAGAAAATTGACAAAAATGTTAAAGTTATAAGTATCGACACAATCGAAACGTTTGAGTTGGTAAAAAATGAATTGGAGACATTATGAAACGTTTAGAAGATAAAGTTGCGATCATTACTGGAGCAGCCAGAGGTATTGGTTTCAGAATTGCAGAAATGTTATCTGAACATGGTGCAACTTCTATTATTATAGATCTTAATCAGGAGGCTGTAGACGCAGCTGTTCAGCAGATCGATGATATGGGAAACCGAGCTATTGGATTTATTGCTGATGTTACAAACTCAGAAGAGATCGCTTCCATTTTTAAAGAGATACATAAAGAATTCGGCAAAATTGATATTCTCATAAATAATGCCGGAATAACAAAAGACGGTTTACTCATGAAAATGAAAGAGTCGGACTGGGATGCAGTAATGAATGTTAACCTTAAAGGTACGTTCATCTGCACACAAAAAGTTTGCAGGTATATGCTGAAAAGCCGCTCAGGCGTAATTCTTAATATTGCCTCTGTTGTTGGAATTATGGGAAATGCCGGTCAGGCAAATTATGCTGCTTCCAAAGGTGGCATCATTGCTTTAACTAAGTCATCTGCCAGGGAATTTGCCTCAAGAAATATCAGAGTAAATGCAATTGCTCCTGGTTTTATTCAAACAGAAATGACTGATAAATTACCGCAAGAAGTTATTGACAATTATTCAGCTGCAATTCCATTATCCCGAATGGGTACAGCTAAGGATGTTGCAAATTTATGTATATTCCTGGCTTCAGAAGAAGCTGGTTATATAACAGGTCAGACCATCCAAGTGGATGGCGGCTTGATAATGTAGTAAAAATTAAGGAGGAAATAATGGACACTAAAGCAAAAGTAATTGAATTAATCGTTGAAGAATTGGGTGTTGAAGCTAGTGAAGTAACTCTTGAGGCAAGTTTTATTGAAGATCTTGGAGCAGATTCTCTTGATACTGTTGAACTGATCATGAAATTTGAAGAAGAATTTGATCTTGATATTGCTGATGAAGATGCAGAAGGTCTTACAACTGTTGGCAAAGCAATCGAATATCTAGAAAAACATTTAAATTAATCTATATTTTTGGTGGAGTTATATCTTATGGCTCCACCATATTAATATCTAAGTTTTGAGGTTTATATGAATAAACGGAGAATTGTTGTTACCGGAATGGGTACAATAAATGCAGTTGGACATAATGTAGAAGAGACATGGAAAAATCTTCTCGCTGGAAAATCTGGTATTGATCACATTAAGAATTTTGAAATAACTGAAGAATATTCAAGCAGAATTGCTGGCGAAATAAAAAACTATGATCCAAATGAACATTTTGAAAGAAAAAGAATAAAAAAGATCGATCACTATACACAATATGCTCTTATTGCAGCTAGACAAGCATTCGAAGATTCAGGGCTGAATAATGTGGACTTTGATCATGACCGAGCTGGAGTTATAGTATCTTCCGGTATTGGCGGAATGCTCACATTTGAAACAGAAGCATACAAAATGGAGAGAAAGGGCCCAAAAAGAATAAGCCCATTCTTTATTCCAAAAATGATCTCTAATATCGCATCAGCAGAGATTGCAATTGAATTCAATCTAAGAGCTATTAATTTTAATATCTCTTCTGCTTGTGCGTCTGCAAACCATTCAATTGGAACTGCATTTCGCTCAATTCAATATGGAGATGCCGATATTATGTTAACAGGTGGAGCCGAAGGTTCAGTAACACCTTTAGCTGTTGCCGGATTTTGTTCCATGAGAGCTCTTTCTACACGTAACGATGAACCTAAGAGAGCTTGTCGCCCATTCGATAAAGAACGTGATGGTTTTGTCATGGCTGAAGGCGGGGGTGTTTTAGTTTTGGAAGAGATGGAACATGCTGTTAATCGTGGTGCTAAAATATACGCCGAGATAGTGGGTTATGGAGCAACTTGTGATGCTTTTCATATAACCGCTCCAGCAGAAAATGGTGAAGGTGGAGCACGCGCTATGCAAATGGCGATCAATGATGCAGGAATAGATCCTGAAGAAATTGATTACATTAATGCTCATGGAACTTCGACACCTTTGAATGATCCAAATGAAACAGCTGCAATTAAGACTGTTTTGGGCAAGCATGCCAGAAAAGTAAAGATCAGCTCTACAAAATCTATGACCGGTCATACTTTAGGTGCAGCTGCTGGTATTGAAGCTATTGTCTGCTGTAAATCTATCGCAACTGGTAAGCTACATCCAACCATTAACTACGAAAACCCCGATCCTGCATGTGATCTTGAGTATATTCCTAATAAGGCTATTGAGATGGAAGTGAATTGTGCTTTAAGCAATTCTCTTGGATTTGGTGGTCATAACGGAGTAGTTATCTTTAAGAAATTTGTTAAATAGTAAGTGAACCGGCGTTAGCCGGTCACTTTATTTTATTTTGAAAAATTTAATCAAATCTCTAATTTCACAAATATCTTCAAAAGATTCTGATCATTCTGATTTTATTAAATTTCAGAAGATCATTGGCTATAGTTTTAATAATCTATCTCTTTTAATTGCAGCACTTACACATACTTCTCGGGAGCCTTTGAATATAAAAGGTTCTCCGTTTGAAAGAATGGAATTTCTGGGTGATTCCATTTTAGGTTTGATCGTATCAGAAGAACTGTTTCTTAAATTTCCAGAATACACTGAGGGTGAACTTTCAAAGTTAAAATCTAAGATAGTGTCGAGGAAAATGCTCGCTCTGGTTTCCAGTAAATTAAAACTTAAAGATTACATAATATTCAATACTGATTCTGCAGGGAAAGGTGGATTAAATTCAGTTCTTTCTAATACAATGGAATCTCTGATCTGTGCAATTTATCTTGACGGAAACATCGAAAAAGCTCGAAAATTCATAATACAATTCATTATGGAAAATTATCCCACACACCTTAAGAAAGGTCATCTAACAGATTACAAGAGCAAACTTCAAGAGTATACTCAGGCAGAATTTCATGCAACTCCGGATTATCAAATTCTAAAAGCTGAGGGACCAGAGCATGAAAAAGTATTTACAATCCAAATTTTAATAAAAAATGATATATACGGTTTAGGAAAAGGTAAAAGCAAGAAAGAGGCACAGCAGGATGCAGCAAAACATGCCTGTAAAAAATTGGGACTTTGATCCCAAACTAAAATGAAAATATTTCCGATTTTTATCCCTCATCTCGGATGTCCTTTCAACTGCGTTTATTGTAACCAATTAACCATAACAAAAAGTAAAATTCCTTCAACTCGATCAATTTCAGAAAACATAAAAAAATTCTGTGAGAATAATCAATTGGAAGAAAAGGAGATCGCTTTTTTTGGTGGAACATTTACAAAACTATCAAAAGAGCAGCAGCAAACATATCTCGATGTAGTAAATAAATATAAAGATTTGATACAAGGCATCAGAATTTCTACCAGACCCGATTCAATTGATCAAGAAATTTTAGATTTTTGTAAGGAGAACAATGTTCGAACAATCGAGCTGGGAATACAGAGTTTTGACGATTCTGTTCTTAAAACCACTAAACGTGGATATACTTCTCAAGATGCAGTTGAATCCTGCAATTTGATAAAAGAAAGTAATTTTGCACTTGGAATTCAATTGATGCCAGGACTTCCCGGATTTAATGCCGACTCTCTAACAAATACAATTGAAACAACTATAAAACTCAAACCGGATTTTGTTAGAATTTATCCGACAATTGTACTAAAAAATACTGAGCTGGAAAACTGGTTTAATGCAGGAGAATATTCTCCTCTCTCATTACAAGAATCAATTGTAATAACATCTGAAATGATAAGCAGATTTAGAGAGAATAACATAACCATAATTAAAGTGGGACTACATTCGGATATAGACAAAGATGATATTATTGCAGGACCTTATCATCAATCATTTGGAGAACTGGTAAGAGCTGAGATGTTTAAGGTTGAAATATTAAATAATTTTAAAGCTAATACATTAGAAATTTCTCCTAGTGATATTTCTTTGTTTAAGGGATTTAATTCTAAAATGTTAAA
>JAGLPW010000011.1 GCA_023137125.1 Candidatus Cloacimonadota bacterium
GCAGCATATTATAAATATGAAAGATAAAAACTTTGCCACTAAGAGCACGAAGAAAACGCTAAAAAAAAATATTCTAATTATCTGCGTTTATCCGTGTTTATCTGCGGTAGGATAACAGGATAAATAATGAAAGATGACATAATAACTCTAGGTCATGGTAGTGGTGGAGGATTAACCAGAAGATTGATTAATGATATCTTCGATAAGAACTTCAAACTTCCAACATTGGACGATGCTGTTGAAATTGAAAACCGAATTGTTGTAACCACTGATGCACATGTGATAAAACCTATATTTTTCCCAGGTGGAGATATCGGTAAACTTTCTGTTACTGGAACCGTGAATGACGTATCAATGAAAGGTGCTGTTCCTAAATATCTCTTGATCACATACATCATTGAAGAAGGTTTTAGGATAGATGACTTGAAAACGATAACCGAATCTGTTCAAGAAGCTGCAGAAGAAGCAAATGTGAAAATAATAGCAGGTGACACAAAAGTTGTGGAAAGAGGTAAAGCGGATGGAATGTATATTACAACTACCGGAATAGGTTTTCTTCCCAAAGGTGTAGATATTACTTCCAAAAATATTAAGAATGGTGATAAAATTATAGTTAACGGTAGCATTGGAGATCACACTGTAGCCATAATCAATGCTCGTGAAAAACTTGATCTCACCCCTGCTCCGCAAAGTGATTGTGCTTCTTTAAATGAACTTGTTCAATTAATGTTGAAAAGTGGTAATGTAAAATTCCTGCGTGATGCAACTCGTGGTGGTGTTGCTACAATTTTAAATGAAGTTACCGAAGATACCGGTTTAGGTATCATCATAAATGAAGAAGACATTCCCATAAAAGATGCAGTAAATGCAATTTGCGGATTACTCGGATTGGATGCTCTTTATATGGCAAATGAGGGGAAACTTGTATCATTTGTTTCCGGTGAAACTTCCAACCTGATAAATGAAATGAAAAAACATAAACACGGAAAAGAGACAAAGATCATTGGTGAAGTTACTTCGGATGTTAAGGGTGTTTACTTAAGAACATCTATTGGTGGTTTGCGTCCGCTGCTGATGCTGGAATCAGATCCGCTACCCAGGATTTGTTAGCGAACTTTGAATGCCACATCTAAAAAGGAGTAATAATTGAAAAAACCAATATTATTTACAATTTTGTTAGCAATACTTTTACCGCTTTGTGCTGGTATCGGTGATACTTTGGTAGTGCAAACTTTCACATTCGACGACATCGAGAAGAGAAGAGATTTCTTTGAATTTCCCAATGATGCAAGAACTTGGGAAAAAATCTATTTGTATAGAACCTTGAAATGTGATGAGCAAACTAAACAAGACAAATATCCTTGCGGCGAATGGGACTATAGCACTTTTACGCTTTTATACATTCCTGTGGGAGATACTGTAGAAGTTTTTGAATTAGAGAATTTTGTAACCCCGTATGGGATGAGACTCGATCTTAATGGAGATTGCGGATGGACATTTATTTATGATGTCACAGATTATGCTTCGCTGCTTAGAGGTAAAGTGGAAATTTCGTCGGGAAATCAGCAGGAACTTCTGGATATGAAATTTATTTTCGTAGAAGGAGTTCCACCTCGTAATGTGATTTCCATAAAAAATTTATATCCATGGGGTTCTTATAAATATGGAGATATTGCGGATGACAATGTTTTGCAACCTTTTGAATTAATTTTAGATTCTAAAGCACGCGGTTATATGTTACGAGCTCGAATTTCGGGTCATGGGCATCACGGACCGCGAAACTGTTGTGAATGGGACCGTAAAACACATACATATTATGCAAATGAAGGTGTTCTTTTCCGTTGGAATATTTGGAAGAATTGTGGTGATAATCCAATTTACCCGCAAGGTGGAACCTGGCAATTCGATCGAGCGGGATGGTGTCCCGGAACGGCTGTTGATACATATGATTTTGAACTAACGAATAAGGTTAATCCGGGTGATACTCTTATGTTTGATTATGGGATCGAAATGTATTCGGATAATGGTGAAAAGGGCGGAGAATTTCGTCAATGTCATCAACTTTTTTCTTACAGCAAACCAAATTTTAATCTAAATGCAGAAATTTATGACATCATTGCTCCATCAGATAAAGATAGTTATAGCAGAATAAATCCGATCTGCTCCAATCCTGAGATTGTTATCCGAAATTCAGGAAAATATCCACTCAAAACCCTAACAATTGAATACGGTTTGAGAACAGAAGAAAAACACACTTACCAATGGTATGGTAATTTGGAATTCTTAAAAAAGGAAAACATAATTTTACCAAATATCAACTGGAAAAGTGATGATAGTATTTTTGTTGTTGAAATTTTCAACCCAAATGGACAACCTGATGAGTATCCGAACAATAATATTATGACTTCAAACGTAGTTGAACTTCAAATTCTTCCCTCACATTTTTATTTGCATATAAAAGCACAAGGTCTGGGAAGAGCAAAAGATAATGCTTATACTTTATCAGATGATGTTGGACGCATCTTGTATATGAAAGATTATTTTGATGATAATGAAATTTATGAAGAACTTATCGAGTTGCCTGCAGGTTGCTATGAATTGAAAATTACTGATCGTAAAGAAGACGGAATGATAAGACATTGGTGGTATCGAAATTCAAATCCCGAATTGGTTGGAGAAAACGGAATGATAGAGATACTAGATGAAAATAAAAAATTGCTGAAAAAATTGAACTACGATTTTGCCGAATCAGAAATATTCAGATTTAGAGTAGAATAATTTAAAATTCTAATGTGTTCAAAAGGAAGTAATTATGCATGAAGGTGCAATTGTTCACTCACTGTTAGAAATTGCTAAAGACATAAGAATTAAAGAGGATCTTAAAGAGATCACTGAAGTTAAAATAATTGTAGGTAAATTCCATCAGATCGTTGAGGAAGTAATGATAGCCAATTTCGATTTTATGAAAACCGAATATGACGGATTTGATAATGCAGTGCTTATAATGACTGAAAAAAATGTAAGTGTTATATGTGAAGATTGCCAGCATGAATTCACAATTGATGAACCTATCTTCATGTGTCCAGAATGTGACTCTTTCAATACTGAATTAATTTCCGGAAAGGAACTTTATATTGAGACCATTGAAGGACTGAGAGATTGAGAAATGTTAATAATAAATCAAGCGGAGGAAAAATGAAAAAGATGTTATTGTTTTTTGCACTAATTTTTGTGAGTATGCAATTATTTGCAATTCAACAGCCTGAAGAACTTATGAATGATATTAACGATGCGGAAAGGATAATGACAAGATTGAAACAATTAAATGCATTAACTTCTAATAGTGAACAGGGTCTTTTAAATTCGTTAATCACCAATACCGATGAAGACTCGCTAGAATTATGGGTTTATAATTTCCTAAACAATACGCATTCATTGATTTCCGTGACAAGACAAATAAACTCAACTTTGTGTAATATCTATGTAGCTGATGATATTTGGAATGTTACAATAGATCCCGTCGATGTGGAGCATTTGAGAAATGCTTTTGAAGATTCAACAGCAGCAGATCCTACAAAAGGTGTTTATGAACTCGACACTGTAATGTTCGGTATAACTTCTGATATTGATAATAATGGTAAAACTAATATACTGATATATGATATTGATGATACGAACATTAATGGTTATTTCTCTCCTTCTGATCTGTTGGGTGGTCCTTACAGTAACAATATGGAGCTTCTCTATATTGATGATAATCCACACAATGCAGGGATTCACAGCAGTTATTGCTATGCTACTCTGGCTCATGAATTTCAACACCTTATACATTGCAACCACGATAGTAACGAAACAACTTGGGTAAATGAAGGGTTATCTAGTTTTGCTCAGTGGGTGAATGGTTGGATCAGTCCATATTGGATGATGCTGTTTACACAAAATCCTGATAATAACCTAATACAATGGAGCGCAGGAGCCGATTATCCTCAAAGCTATTTATTCATGCATTATCTTTATGAACATTATGTAATAGGAGATGAGAACATAATCTATAATCTGGTTCACATAACTCAGAACAGTATGGATGGTGTGGATACCGCACTATTAGAAACTGGTTGGGGAACGGATATCACTTCAATAGATGTATTTAATAATTGGGTAATTGCAAATCATATAAATGATCCGGTGTTTATGGATGGATTGTACTGCTATTCAGATAATCCAATCGGAACAGGACAATTTGTTCTAACTAATACAGCTGAATATTCAAGTTATCCAGTTACTTCCGATAATGTCTCAATGAATCATTGGAGCGTAAATTATATTCTATTTGAAAATATAAACTTAGATCTATCGGTAGATTTTGATGGAGATGAAACTAATTCTAATTTCCACGTTCAATTTGTTAAATTCTTAAGTAACGAACCGGTTGAAGTTGTTGAGATGGAACTAGATAC
>JAGLPW010000110.1 GCA_023137125.1 Candidatus Cloacimonadota bacterium
AATAAATAAAAACATGAAAAAAGATAACTTTATTTTTACAAACGCTCAACCCGATGAAAACTGGTAATCATGATAATATTATTAACGATAATCTCAATTATTCTAATTTCCTTTTTTTATAAGAAAACTATCCCGATTATTGATGGTTGGCGAAAAATATTACTGATTGTTCTACGTTCCATTACGATCATTATTTTACTTTTATTACTTCTTAATCCAATACTCTATTTTTTCCAGAACCGAGCAGTAAGACCTTCTGTTGTTATCCTAAGTGATACTTCTGAGAGTATGCAGCAATTAGGGAAGGAAAAATCAAAATTTAAAATCTTCAAAGATTTCAAAAATAAAATAGATAACATTTTAGAATCAAAAGATTATAAAATCGTAAACTTCGATTTCGCTAATGGCATCGATGGTGATAAAAGTTCTACAAATCTAAGTAAAACATTTTCACAAGTTTTTAAAAAAATAGATCCTGCTAATATTGAAGCAATTATCCTACTTTCTGATGGCTGGTTCAATGATGATGAACTTGAGATAATTGAAAACCAGAATATTCCGATTTATACTATTGATCCTCATTTTCAATCAGATGTTTTTGATCTTAAATTAACCCAAATTAACCATAATAAAACAGTCTACAGAGACGATATTACACAGATTGAGGTTAATATTAATGCCTATAATTATAGTGGTAAAGCAAAAGTTGAGCTGCTTTCAGAGAATAAATTGATCAAAGAAAAAGAAATTGATCTAACAAGCAAAGATTTCCTTCAGCTTACTTTTAACACATCGTTTTCAAGTATTGGTTTTACTCCGATTAGTTTACGAATAACAACAGACTCTATCGAAGTGAATATAGATAACAATATTCTCAACAGTGCCATTCTTATTAAACGCGATCGTTCTAAAGCTTTAATGATATCTGATGTTTTAAACTGGGATGTGAAATTTATTAGTAGTGCGATAAATCAGGATAGACACTGGCAAAGCAAATTCTTATTGAAGAAAAATGGGTTACAAGATGCAGGAGAAAATACACGTTTTGAAACTGAAATGGATGGGATTAATGTCCTTACATTGATAAATAATGGTAATCTAAATTTCTCTCAAGATGAAGTTATACTAATAGATCGATTTGTAAGGAATGGTGGAGGACTTTTCATTATTGGAAAGCCGATTGCTGCATTGAATGATGTCTCACCAGCTATTATAACCAGCATTGATCGAACTTTTAAATCTACTTTCACACTAACTAGACAGAGTGAACAGTTTAATACATTTTCTTCTATTGAGAAGAAAGATTTTAAGAATATCCCGCCCGTTTCTTATTATTATGTTAATTCAAAAGTAGAAGCAAAAGTACTAGCAAAATTTAACAATGATGAGAGAAGTTCTGCAGTATTATTTAATAATATTGGGAATGGAAAGACTTTACTTTTTGCTTTCCATGACCTTTGGAAATGGCAGCTATGGAATTCGAAGGATAGCTATAATAATTTAATGCACAATATTTTTTCTTGGTTAGGACAAACAAATTCTGAGCGTTTCTATGCATCACTTGATAAGAATTTGTTCTATCTTGGTGAAGAAATAAAAATTGATCTTCTAGCTTATGATGAGACGCTTTCCCCTATTACTGAGATGAATGCAGAAATATCAGTTATTAATTCTTCTGGTGATATTGTTCATCAAAGTTTTATGCTTAAAGAAAACAACAAGTACTTCATAAAGATCTCGGAGTTACAATCCGGGAAATATAATTTTATAATATCTGATAAAATCTCTAATTCAGAAACTGAAGGTGAATTCATGATCTCTTTAAATTCTCCGGAAAGCAGAGATACAGGAATAAATTTATCACTTCTTTCGTATATTTCAAACAAAACAAATGGAAGAGTAATTAATAAAGCAACTGATCTTGAAATTCCTACAGCTGAGAAAGAAATTATTATATTGCGATCTGAGATCCCAATTTATAAAAAATGGTATGTAATCGCTATTTTTTTACTCGCATTCTGTACTGAACTTTTCTTAAGAAAGAGATGGAGTCTTTTATAAAAAAAGCAGCTTGTAAAAAATACAAGCTGCTTAATTTCTATTTATTACTTCTAATTACTAAAATTTAAACATCATCGATGAGTTCAAACCCAGACCTTTTCCATAACGGAAAAATCCATGATAGAATGTAGCTCCTGTTTGCCATTCAAATCTTTCAAATATTAATCCTGATTTGAATTCATAAAAAATATTATCATCATATCCCACAACGGTTTGAAGTGGCCAGCATCCCAATTGATACCCTAACCCTAATGAGAATCCATTTTTATATGAGTGCTGGTTATTGATGTATTTACTCATAACCTGCAAACTACTTACGATCGTATAATCCATTCCAACACTAATTCCAGGCTTGAATTTTACATAACGGTTTTTTACTCTAGTTGAGTCATCCTCGGCAAATGTTTCTTCAATTGCTTCATAATCCTGATCAAAAAAGAATAGATCATTTCTGTAGTACTTGTCATACCATCCGCCTGCAAGATTTTTATAATTCAATTGCATAAAGATATCATCGATCTGCGCATGGAAATTTCCATTAAATATTTTGGCTTTCACGCCAAATCCAAGAGATGGTGTCAATCTTCCCACTGAACCTTCATCAGTATATTTAAAATGAGCTTTATAATGATAATAAAGACTATCATCCATAGAACCAAATTTCTGAGAACTTTCATCAACTGATGCATACATCATAGAATAATCAAAATTAACATTTGCTCCCAAATATATTGTCATATCTCGTAAATATTCCACAAAAGAATTACTTTCTTTTTCGGGAAATAAACCGGGGATCATTCCAAAACTGAGACCCTTAGGATATGCAAAATTCAACGTTGCTCTCCAAAAGGAGAACACAGTACTTCCCTCACCTGTATTGCTAATATATGGTCTATTGGTATCATTTCCATATATAACCAGGTTAGAATACATTTTATCCAAGATTTCTACATTTCCAAAAGTTTTCACACCGAATTCAAAATTCCAGTATTTATGCCCAAAATTTAAAAAATCAGTAGAAGTATTAAAATCCAATATGAAATCATCGGCAGTAATAATACTTTTTTCATTATCTGTAAGTTGGTGATCTTTTTGGAACATCAACATATCATCGAATCTGAAGATTGAATTACTCACATTCATTTCATATGAAAAAGGAAGATGAATTTGAGAATAGGCTCTATCTGCATTATTAGCAGGATTTTCAGGGAAGAAATCAAAATTTCCGAACAATGCTAAACTTAATGTTAATATGATTGTTGTTATAATTATTTTTTTCATGTTCTTTCTCCCTATTCAACTAAATCATTGCTGATATCAATTTCAATTACGAGGTCTGCTTGAATTCTCAAACCACCAGTCCACGGAACCTCACCTTCACTGAAAATGTGAACTCTGGGAATAGTATAAATTGAATCATTAACAAAATAATCTAATTCTCTCTGCAATACATCAAGCTCAAATTGTTTGTAATTATCTCCGCTGGTCTCCTCGAAAAGAGGAACTCTAAACACTTGGACAATAGTTGTATCAGGCTCTTCAAAATTATATATCTCAGTTACGATATTTGTGCTGTCATCAGAAATAAGAAAGTCGAAACCAACTTCCATGCCGGTGTTATTCCAATATTTAAAGATTATTTTACCGGAATTGTATGCATCTTGCATTGTATCATCAAAATCTTCCGTATCCTGTGTCTCAATGCTGAACTCTCCATCATCGAGTGGAATGATCCAAATCCCATCTTCTTCATAAGTAAGTATCTGAATGTCAGCTATTACCTCAAAATCAATAGAAACAGAATCATCAAATGATAGATAAGGTATTATAGTTCCGTCTCCGATAAACGGATCCATTGAATATTCAAATCCGTCAGGAATGATCTGCAATATTTCATTAATATTGTACTCATCTGAAGTAAACTCAATCTGGGTAGTTCCTTCTCCAACATTCAGATTGATCGGTTCTCCTTCATAATTAGTTAGTGACATTTCTGTTGTATCACGTATTGCTATAAGCTCAAATGTAGTAACCATAGGAATTTGAGATTCAATAGTAAAGATGATCGAGCTGTTACCGTTGAACATGAAACTATCTTCATCCACGATTTCAGGTTGTACTAGGTCAATGTCCTGGTAGCCTTCGATAATCTCAATTGGTTGAGATGGAATCAGAGCATTAATAACATATTCTGCTTGTATATCAGTAATTTGGATATCCATTTGTACGGTTGCCGAAGTATCTATTGTAGCTGTACTATTGTCTGTTATGTCTCCTTCGCCAATGAGATTAATAGTAATATTATTACCAATCAAACTATCTGCAAGACTGATAATTCCAGTTACCGAACCACCAAGTGGTGCAACATTTTCAAATATTACCTCCTCAACCTGGAGGATCTCATTATCATCAAGAACCTGAACTGTTAATGGTAATCCATCAGGAGCATTGCCAAACCAGAAAACAGTATTATTTGTTATTGTAAGATTCAGATTTCCACTTACAAATTTGATCTGTTCGTACTCATCAAATGGTTCAAACTCTTTCGCTATCTCAAAGGGAATTGTGTAATTCGGATAATTCGGTAAGACATTAACAGGCTGTCCATTAAGAAGTGCAACCTCAGATGGTGCAACCTCCCCAAGTGTATATGTAGTGCTATGTACATCGGTATCATCAATTTCAATATCCCCAAAATATTGTGATTCCGATATTATTTCATAAAACTGAAGTGTGTCACCACTTGCTTGGAATGAACCAACCTCTGTTGCGATAATTTCTGCATCAAACGTATCATTCAATATTACTAAACGAATTGGCACTGTCCATGATGGCAACCCGATATTATCAAGATCAGGTATCGAACAACCAATTAAAAATAAAATCAATAAAATTGGTAGAATCATTTTCTTCATATATCCTCCTAAATTCAATATTATTAAAAAAACCATTATTACAAACTTTCTATTTGTTAGTTATATTTGTAAAAATCAAATTTATACGTCCAGTAAAAAAATATTTTTTCTATTTTATTCATCCTTATCTTGCTTGACAACATCTATAACTTTTTATTTTTTTGGCACTTAGAGCATTGCTCTAGAAGGAGGAGACAATGAAAAAAAGTTTATTCTTTTTATTTCTATTTATTTCAGCAATGCTATCAGCCGAATGGACAATTGTACAAACTTACTCGATACCAGAGGGAGCATCCGGATTAGCTTTTGATGGTGATTATCTTTATTGCGGCATTTATGGAGCGAATGGAGACGAAGTTTATCAGATCGATCCAAGTGATGGAAGCTATCAACTTCAATTTTCTAATGCTGGTATTGGTGATAGTTTTGGAATGACCTGGGATGGAACAAACTTGTGGATCACAGATCATGTAACAAACCCATCCATTCCAGCTTCAGCAATTGAATTAGATATCAATTCTGGTGCGATTTTATCACAATTTGATCTGCCAGCACATTATATGTCTGGTATTGCTTATGATAATGGTGATTTTTGGGTAACAGCTTATTACGATCCTGATGGAGAGATCTATAAAGTAGATAATACAGGAACTATAATTCAACAATTCGCAGCACCTGACAATCAACCTTGGGATCTGTGTTTAGAAAATGATAATCTCTGGATGGCTGATTACTGGGGAGATGCTCTATATAAGATCGATCCTGTAACCGGTACACTTTTAGAAACACATCCTTCTGAAGGAGTCGATCCTGCAGGAATCGTCTGGGATGGACAGTATCTGTGGTATTGCGATAATGGTTCTGGCGGTTTTGACTATCTTTACAAAGTAGATCTAGAGGGTACAGGAAATCCTCAAATGAACATTAATCCAACAACGATCGATTATGGAGTTGTAACTGTTGGTGATATGGTTTATGGTGAGTTTACAATTTCCAATAGTGGGATAGCAGATCTTTTTGGAGTATTTGAAGATATTACGGGTCAGGGAGCTGAATATGTTTTTTGGGGAACTGGAACCTCATTCACTATTCCACCAGGTGAATCTGTAACTTGCAGTATCCCTTATTCACCTCAGGAACCTGGGATATTAGATGCAATTGGAACGATCTCTTCAAATGATCCTTTAAATCCCGAAGCTGAAATTACGTTTATTGGAACAGCTGTAAATGACGGTCCCCACATTGTAGTTGCACCAAGTTTTATTAACTACGGATCTGTACGTATGGGTGCTATTACCGGAAGATATGTTGAGATAAGCAATCAGGGAGATGAAGATCTGGAGATCAGTGAGCTTGAATTTGAAATAATTCAGTATTATGTTGATGATACAGTTGAACTTCCTATTATTATTCCTTCTATGGGAACTTATAATTTACGAATCTGGTTCAATCCCGATGATGCAATAAGCTATAATGGAGCTTGCACAATTCATAGTAATGATGCTGTAACTCCAATGGTTAATATTACTCTTGATGGAGATGGAGATGATTCTTCATATCCGATAGGACAGCAACTATGGCAATATCAAATTAATACTGGTTATGATAATTCTCCAAAAGCTATTGCTCCCATCTCTGATGTTACTGGTGATAATATTGATGATGTAATAATTTGTTCTGAAGATAATTTCATACGCTGTTTCAATGGTAATTCATCTGGAACTGCAGATATTATCTGGGAACATGAAATATACTCAGGCAACGTTTATTCTCAAAATGGATTGATCATCGAGGATGATATTGATGGTGACGACAAAAAGGATGTTGTTGTTGGAACAACAGGTGGAGATAGAGCGATTCATGCAATTTCCGGAAAAACCGGACAATTGATCTGGACCTACCACACGAATAACTTTGGTGATGGTGGTTGGGTTTATCAAGTAGATATTTCCTACGATTACAACAACGACGATGTTTTGGATGTTCTTGCAGCTACCGGAAATGACGGATCAGGAACCGGTCCACAAAGAATATTCTGTTTAGATGGAACAACCGGAGATGTACTTTGGGATTTCTATGTAGCCGGACCAAAATTCAGTTGTATCGGTATTTCCGACATCAATAATGATGGCACTCCCGATGTAATTGGAGGAGGTTCTAATTCCAGTGAAACCGATGGCAAAGTCTGGGGAATTGATGGATCTAATGGTTCTCAACTTTGGGAATTTACTACAGGAGGAAGCTCTGTCTGGGCTCTGGCGGAAGTTTATGACTTTTCAGGTAATGGACTCAATGATGTAGTTGCCGGAGATTTCGGTGGAAATTATTATGGAATAGATTCCTTTAACGGATCGATGGAATGGAACGGATCAATCGGAACTGGATTGATAATCAGATTTGAAGGATTAAACGATGTAAATGGAAATGGACATCCTGATATTGCAATTGCCAGAAGTTCTCAAGATAATGCCATCGTGATCGATGGCTACTCTGGTGAAAATATCTGGTTGCAACCTGTGGCAGATCAACCCTGGGTTGTAGATAAGATCGGTGACATCACCGATGACGGTATAAATGATGTTGTATGGGGAACATTATTTGGCAGCAACTATGGTTATTTCATGGATGGTGCAACCGGTAGTATCCTTTCTCAAACTCCAGTCGGTTCGGCTTGCGATGCTATTGCCGGCATACCTGATATTGCATCGGATGGATCCTGGGAAATGGTCTGTGGTGGTAGAAACGGAACAGTGATCTGTATTTCGGGAGGTGAAGCTGCTACCAATTCACCAAATAATACAATTCCTGATCCTTCAGATATAGTTGAATTAATTGGTAACTTTCCAAACCCATTCAATCCGGAGACTTCAATTAATTTCAATCTAAAAAAAGATTCTGATGTATCTCTAAAAATATATAATATTAAGGGGCAATTGATAAAAACTCTGATCGATGAACAATTATCTGCATCCTCTTATAATGTAGTATGGAATGGGAAGAATGATAGTGGTAACTCAGTTTCATCCGGTATTTATCTTTATAAATTGCAGGCTGATACACAATTATCTGTCAGGAAGTGTATTCTACTAAAATAGCTACTCAAATAGATCAATAAAAAAAGAGGCGGATTCCTTCCGCCTCTTTTTTTATTGACATTATATCTATATTATTTTCAATACATTAGTAGAATAAAGGTAAATATTAATAATAAAGGAAAATGAATGGATCGAAATGAACTAATTGACTGGCTATTTGAAAATGGAGATGCGATAATTAGATATCGCACTGCAACAGAACTTGCAAACGATAAATCTGATTATAATATTTCCTCTTTAAGAACAGAATTAATGAAAACACCAAAAGCTCATTATTGGATGAAGTGCTTAAAAGATAAGCGCAGGTTAAATTATATACACGGCAGCTATGATTATTGCTTTGAGAATGCAATGGGCAAACTTGTGTTCATGGGAATAAAAGCAGGTTTTAATAAATTAGAAGATTCATCAAAATCATATGTTAAGTGGCTAAAGGAAAGCTTAGAAACTGAATCAGATGAACCTATTGAGAATCCCATTGATTTCTTCTATGAAAACCTTATTGCTTCATTTTTATCTGCATCTGGGTTTAAAGACATTGAACCAGTTAGTGGATTTATCCGTGAACGGATTAACAATATCCATAATTTTACAAAAAACAACAATTTTTCAATTTTTGTTGATAAAGCAAATTATAAAGGGATTTCAAGCGCATTTGAAAATCATTCTCTTATTGATCCTGAGTTATATACAGATGGAAAATTCCAACTGCCCTGGATACATGACCTTCTTGCATTTTCAGCATTCTATGATGAATTCCCCGATAAGATCGATCAAATTATTTCTTATATTCTAAATGAGAAATATCAAAAGATTCCAGAAGGCTATGGGATTGTTATGGCTGGAGTTAAGCGTTATACTGTGTTGGGTTGGAATATCTGGCTACCCGGATATTTCGGTTTTGATATCGATGAATTCCATAAGCAGAATATAATCATCAGAATGATATTAATGAGCCCGTTTAAGGTTGCTAGAGAAAGTAAATGGTATAAAAATTGTTTAAAGCATTTAGAGAAATTTAAGCAGAAAGATGGAACTTATCTTTTTCCTAAAGAATACTTAAAAGAGAAAAATAATTCTTATTTTATCACCGGTTCTCATATGGGTCTTGGTGAAAATAGAAGAACAAAAGACGGACTTGCTTTAGAATCTACTTTCTGGATGTTAAAATTATTAGATAAATAGAAATTACTTGATAACATATTCTCAACTTATTGAAACTCACGAAATTTTGGGAGTTTTTTTATGAACAAAATGAAAATTATCGACTTGAATGAAAAATATCTAAAAACCTTTTTCTGCTGTCTAGAAGACTGGTCTGACGAAATGAAAGATGCAGGTGATCATAAACAGAAGTGGTTTGAAAAGATGAAGGATAAAGGCTTGCGCGTTAAACTTGCTCTTGATGAAAATGATAATGCCTGCGGTATGATACAATATGCTCCAATAGAATATTCACCTGCTGAAGGAAAAAACCTCTATTTTATTTTTTGCATTTGGGTTCATGGCTACAAAGGTAAAGGTGTAGGCAATATGCAAAAAAAGGGTATGGGAAAAGCACTGATTCAAGCTGCAGAAAAAGATGCGCAAGAACTCGGGGCAAAAGGTATCGCAGCTTGGGGTCTTTCTCTACCATTCTGGATGAAAGCTGGCTGGTTTAAAAAACAAGGATTTAAAAAAGCTGATAAAATTGGAATGCAGGTTCTTTTGTGGAAACAATTTACTGATGATGCTGTACAACCAAAATGGATTCGTGAAAAGAAAAAGCCGGAAAAAATTCCCGGAAAAGTTACGGTTACATCATTTATTAACGGTTGGTGCCCTGCCCAGAATATTGTTTTTGAACGTGCAAAACAAGCTTCTAAAGAATTTGGTGATAAAGTTGAATTTAATGAGATAAATACTTTTGAAAAAGAAAATTTTGTAGAATGGGGAATCTCCGATGCCCTTTTTGTAAATGGTAAACAAATAAGAACCGGTCCCCCACCTTCCTATAAGAAACTGAAGAAACTGATAGGTAAGAGGGTGAAGAAGTTGTAGCAATTTTAGCAACGAACAAAAGCGAACAAGGATGAAAAATAATGGAATTAGAAGAAATTTTTAATAATCTAAGTTTAAATGAGATAGAAAATTATGTCACAAATAAACAGGAAGAAAATTTAAATTTGGATTTTAAAACAATAAATAAATCAGATTTGAGCAATAAGGATGATAAGAGAAATCTAGCGAAATCATTATCGGGATTTGCCAATTCAAATGGTGGTCTAATCGTATGGGGAATTGATGCAAGGAAAAATGATGATGATATAGATTGTGCATGTGAATATAAGAGGATTGATAATTTGAAGCTGTTTATTTCAAGGTTGAATGAGCTCACGAGCAGAACAACAAAACCTCCAGTTGATGGGATTAAACATAAAGCAGTAAAAGAAAAGGGTGATAATGGATTTGCTGTTACTTATGTACCTGAATGTGATTCTGGACCTATCATGGCAAAACTAGGAGAAGATAGATATTACAAACGAAGTGGAGATACATTTTATAGAATGGAACATTTCGATATTGCTGATATGTTTGGGAAGCGAAGGAAGCCTAAATTATTACTAACGGGACGATATCTAAAAGATGGAAACACTCCTACCATATTTATTAGCATAGAAAATATGGGAAAAGGAATAGCCAAATTCCCGTTTGTTGCTTTTAATTGTCCTAAACCATTTCAAGTCTCATTATATGGACTGGATGGAAATTACAGCACAGGTCTTCCTGAAGTTATCAATCCAGGTAATAAATATCGACACCAGTATGGAGGAGTTTCTGATACAGTTATATATCCACTGATGAGTAAAGACATAACAAAGTTAATCATTAATATAAGCCAAGGACCTTATGCTAAAATTCCTAAAAAAGTTAAAATTGAGTATGAAATTGTAGCTGAAAATATGAGATATGGAAAAGGAATATTCGAACTAAATATTAATGATTCAGAATTATAAAATAGAAATGTATTTTCTTGCGACCTAAAATCATCCTATTTGCTTATCTTATGTTTTTCCCATTGAATCAAGAGAGACAACAGAATGAATTCTACAAGAAAGAAATTTAGAAACTATCGTATGAAACAACCTCATCAATTGATTTCAGATTCCTTTTTCCCTTTTCAATTGCCGGATATCCAACCGGCAAAATAGTAACAATTTTATAATCTTCCGGCAGATTGATCAACTTAGTCATCTCATCATGATAAAAAGTACCGATCCAGCAAGTGCCAAGCCCCATTTCAGCTGCCTGCAAAACAATATGTTCGCCGGCAATTGCTGCATCTACCGTGTAAGCTGCCTGTCCGCAAGTCATTGTGTAATCGGTATTATTTGCACAAATTGCAATTGTAATAGGAGCTTGTGAGACAAATTTTTGACCTTTACAGATATCGGTGAGTTTCTTTCGTTTTTCTTCATCTTGTATCACAATAAATTTGCAGGGTTGAATGTTTCGTGCTGATGGAGCAAGTTGCGCTGCCTTAAGTAGAGTATCCAATTTCTCCTGCTCAATTGGTTTGTTTTGGAATTTTCTTACGCTGTATCTTTCTTTAATACAATTTAATAACATCTTAAAACCTCCTAGTAAATGACAATTACAATCTTTAATTCACTTATGCAATATAAAAATGTGTCAAATCTGGAAATCGCTTTTTTCTATGAATTATTTTAATTTGATAATTCTTAATAATGTAAAAGGCTTCCGGCAAGTGCCGGAGATTTGAATCCCCGTCCGGCAACTGCCGGATAGCAGCCATCTATAAAGATCTTATTAATTTTCTTATAAAATCTCTACCTTTATGAGATTTCAATTCAATTTCTCTTTTCATAGCAAATTTCTTCTCTGTGAACTCCTCTTTATGTACTAATTCCCAAGGACGATAATTGATTGTCCATCCTTTCTTTGCTAATTCATTATGAGATAGTAATCGTTGTTTTAAATTAGAGGTATAACCAATATAAATTTTATTGAATTTCTTAGAAAATAAAACATAAACCGTATACATTTAATCTCTCCAGATAAGTTAAGAATGTTCCCGAAAAACGGAAATATTTATTATAGTTTAGGACAAATGCTAGAGAATTGAACCCCCGTCCGGCAACTGCCGGATAACAGCCACCCGCTAGTTCAAACAATAAAAGGCTTCCGAAAAACGGAAGCCTTTATTATGGCTCCTGAAGAGGGATTTGAACCCCCGACCTAGTGGTTAACAGCCACCCGCTCTACCGCTGAGCTATTCAGGATCAATTTCAACAACGAGTAACTTTTTTAAATCGACCCCTTATTGTGTCAATAACATTTTCTCTAAAATCAATTTCTATATTTTTTCCTTTTTATGTTTTAACTTTTAAGATTTCATATTTTTTTTTCTATACTGTTTAAGCCAATTCCGTAGCACTTTAGTTTAAAACCACCTTGACAGATTATTCACACTCTTTTTTTTCA
>JAGLPW010000111.1 GCA_023137125.1 Candidatus Cloacimonadota bacterium
GTGCAGTTGATCACGTTAATTTTGAGATCAATGAAGGTGAAATTCTCGGTTTTCTGGGTCCAAATGGAGCCGGAAAAACAACAACACTAAGAATGATAACCTGTTTCCTCTCACCAACTTCCGGAGATATCGAAGTTGAAGATATGAATATCAATAATAAACAAATAGAGATAAAAAGGCTTATCGGCTATCTTCCAGAGCACAATCCACTCTATATCGATATGACGGTTTACGATTATCTCAAATTCATTGCTGATATTAGAGAGATCTCAAATTTTGAAGCCCGAATAATAGAAGTTATTAAACAATGCGGATTAAATGGTGTTGTTCATAAACCCATAAACACACTGTCTAAAGGTTACAAACAGCGTGTTGGTATTGCGCAGGCAATTCTTCACGATCCTAAAATATTAATTTTAGATGAACCAACCAGCGGTTTAGACCCAAATCAGATCGTTGAGATCCGTGGTTTGATCAAAGAATTGGGCAAGGAAAAAACCTTGATCATTTCAAGTCATATTTTGCAGGAAGTACAGGCAGTTTGCAGCCGTATTATAATTATAAATGAAGGTAAAATAGTAGCAGACGGTTCAACCGAAGAATTGCAATCTGCTTTCCAGAATAAAACAAAACTTATACTTGAACTTATTGCCCCGGAAAATGAGATTGTAGAGATTTCCGATAATATTAAAGAAACCTCAATCCTTTCCATCTCTCCGCTTAATGAAACAACATTTAGGGTTGAAATCGAGTTTGATTTAGCAAATGATAAAAGAGCAGAAATATTTAATTTTATAAAATCAAAAGAATGGACATTATTAGAAATGCATCGTGAGAACATTAGTCTGGAAGCGGTATTCCGCAACCTTACAATTGAAGGAGGTGAAAGATGAATTTAGCAATTACGATCACAAAGAAAGAAATCAAAAGCTATTTTAATTCACCTGCTGCCTATATAGTTTTGGTAATTTTTCTTCTACTTAGCGGTTGGTTTTTCGCTAGTCCATTATTTATTAATAATCAGGCAAACTTACGTACATTGTTTAGTATAATCCCTCTCTTGTATCTGTTCTTTATTCCCGCTATTACTATGGGGCTTCTCTCCCGTGAAAAGAATACCGGTACAATGGAGCTTCTTGCAACACTCCCAATTAAGGACAGCCAGATAATTATGGGAAAATTCTGGGCTTCGGTCTTACTAATTGGAGTTGGCTTACTATTAACATTAGTTCATTTTATTACAATTGTATTGCTTGGAACAAACGTCGATTTTGGAGCGATCTTCTGCGGTTATATTGGTCTTTTATTTCTAGGGGCAGTTTATAGCGCTATTGGAATTTTTGCATCCAGCATAACCAGCAACCAAATAGTTTCGCTTATAATAAGTTTCTTCATAATTTTCTTTTTCTTTGTAATTAAGTTCTTCCTATTCTTCATCCCAGATTTCATGGTTGGGATCTTTCAATTCCTAAGTATAGATTACCATTTTTCAAATATTACTCGTGGAGTTATCGACACCCGAAACATAATATATTTTGTCAGCTTGATCGTGCTATTTCTTAAACTTGCACAAACATCTTTAGAAAACCGGAATTGGAAATAGGAGGAAGAGGATGAAAAAGAAAATAACAATTGATATCATAATCCTCATCGCAATTCTGATTTTTGTTAACCTTATTTCAATATCTGTTTTCAAACGTTTCGATCTATCCAGGGGAAAAATATATTCTCTTTCAAGTTCCAGTAAAACTGCTGTGAAGGAATTAGATGACAGGCTTATCATAAAAGCTTATTTTTCTAAGAATATGCCTGGTGAGTATGCCGATTCACGTCGTTTTGTTCAAGATATTCTCTCTGAATATCAAGCTTATTCTCAAGGTAATTTAAAATTTGAGTTTCTTGATCCAGCAGATGAGCAGGAATTAAAAAAGGAAGCTCAGCAAAATGGGATAATGCCTGTTTCCATGCGAGTTATTCAGGATGATAAATTAGAGATCCGAGAAGTATATATGGGGCTTGTGTTCCATTATCAAGATAAAATCGAATCTCTGCCCATGATCAAGAATACCCAAGGTTTGGAATACGATGTAACCGGCAAGATCAAGAAGATAACTGCAACCGGGCTTAAGAAGATCGCAATTTTTGATCCCGATGAGAAAAACAAGTTTGCAACTATCATTCAATTTCTATCCGAAAGTTATGAAATCTCTAAAATCGATCTTACCAGACCCGTAGAAAATGATATTGATGCTCTTATTATTGCCGGAGTTGAAGACTCTCTTGAGATGTCTCAACTTGTTAATATCGATCAATATTTGATGCAGGATGGAAATATCATCCTTTTCCAGGATAGGATCGTGACTGATATTCAACAACAATCTGCAACACCAATAAATTCCAACCTTTTCCGACTTCTCAATACTTTTGGAATTACAATTAAGCCAAATTTGATCATTGATGCACAATGTGGTCAAGTTACAGTTCAGCAGCAACGCGGCATGTTTCGTATGCAAACCCCGGTTAGTTATCCATTTTTTCCAGTTATTAATAATGTGAATAAAGATAATATCTTGGTTAAGAATCTTGATTATATGCAGCTTATTTTTGCATCTGAGATCGATACAACAAATATCGGAGAAGACATTTCTTTTGAACCGTTGCTTTATACTTCAGAAAACAGCAGTGAAGTTACAATGCCGCAACTTGATATTTCGTATTATCCATTCTTGAATATTGACCTTAAAAAAGTGTTGATTGACGAACCGAAAGTTGTTGCCGGGATTTATCGCGGAACATTCGTAAGTAATTTCATGGATCACACAAAAGAAGAGAATGCAGTAGGAAGCACGGAATTCGGTAAAATTCTGCTTGTTTCAGATTCCGATTTTATAAAAGATGGTGCTGGAGCTGGTGTACCCGGGAATAGAGATTTTGTATTGAATGCTGTTGATTACATGGTCTCCGAAGGTACTCTCATTGAGATAAGATCTCGAGAAACACAATTTAATCCATTGAAGGAAATTAAGCCCGGAGCCAGAAAATTGGTACGATGGGTTAACATTCTTTTCCCTTCTCTTCTTCTGATCTTATTTGGAATTCTGCATTACAGAAAAGAGTTAAAACGAAGAAAACAGATTGGAGAACTTTATGAGTAAGAAACAAAAAATATACATCGCAATTTTGGTTGTCTTAGTAATTGTATTCCTAATTATGAAAATGGATAATAATGTAGAAAAACGCATCAACTTTTTCCAAGCTGATTCTGCAAGAATAATGACTATTGAAATTTCAAATATAAAAGATACATTAAGGTTATCAAAGAAAAATAATGAGTGGGTGTTGATACATCCATTCGAATATCCTACAAATGAATATCAGATCAATAATATATTCTCAAAAGTGTTAAATGTTAAAACTTCCAATCTGCCTATTTCTGAAAGTGAAAATTCATTCGACACCTACAAAGTTACAAACAGTCAGGGTACCTTGATAAAATTTATTGATGAAAATAATAATGTACTTGATGAAGCAATTATCGGGAAAAGTTCTTCTTCCAAAACAACTCCAGCACGAAGACCAGAGGAGAATAAAATATTTAAATTAGAGGAGAATATCAATTATATCGTAACAACTAACACAGATAATTGGAGAGAGAAAACCATCCTGGAAATCGAAGAAAATAGTATTTCTAAAATATCTGTTCTCTGCGATGAAAATGCTTACGAGTTGACTCCTTCTGATTCTCTCTGGTATTATGTTGATGATAAGAGTACTTTAAGTGTAGATTTTAATAATAAAACGCTTCGTGATATTATCTCTACTCTTTCTAAACTTACTGTTAACGGCTTCGTTGATAACAAATATGAAGAATTTAAAGAAAAACTTACTTCCCCAACTCTTGAGATTGGAATCGAACTATTTGATGGTTCTATGCATTATCTTAAAATTGCAATGGATAAAGATCCTAAATATATTCTGCAATTTGATAATAATGAGATTTTTCTGTATTCAGTATATCAAGATTGGGTAGAAAAATTCACAAAAGAAGCAATGGATTTTAAATAGTTAATTTTAGAATTTAATAAAGTACATTTTAATCAAGCTCGTTCTTTATGAACGGGCTTTTTTGTAAAATTATGTTTGGATTATTCACTGGACAACCTATTTGAGAATGCAAAATCATTAAACTGATGTAATTAAAAATTATTTGACATTATGACTTCAAAAACAGAAATTTGACTCTTTTCTTTCATAAATTTTTTGGAAAGAGAATAATTGGTTTTTTGGGAGTTCTATGAAAATTTTAAATTATGGAGATTGTATAAAAAATGGTAACTACAAATTACACTCCAAGTTTAAAAGCGTTCATAATTACGTAAATGATAATGAAATTGTATCTCTGGTTTCTGTCAAAGTTGGCAATGGACCCAACAATATTGTTGTAAACATATTCCCACAACAAGCTGAACAGATTCTGGTAATTTCCAAACAAACAATTTCAATCGGGAATAATGTACTTTGTATTAATCTTGAAGAATCACAAATTATTGAAGACATTTTTATTAATAATATATTAGATTTAACATATAAAATTGAAATGCTAATAGATGTTATTTCAGATAATATCTCACCTGTAAGTTTAGGATTCTTACTTTTCCCAAAAAATGAGATATCTTTAAAAAACACTTTTGAAAAAGCATTACTTGCGCATGTAAAATATACAGTTCAAAATATTTCTTTGGAAGAACTTCCAACAATTGTTAAAAATATGAAAGGAGTCGGATTCGGTCTGACACCTAGCGGTGACGATTTTAATTGTGGAATTTTGTATTCACTGAATTATCTTAATCAAATTACGAGTAATGACTTATTAAAAATAATTGAAGATTGTTACACAAAATCAATTGGAAATAATTTAATTTCAAACGCATTCCTTAAATTTGCATATTCAAACAAATATTATGAAAACTTTCATGGATTACTAAAAGCATTAAAACAAAATAATAAAAATGTAATTTCACATTATGCTAACAAAATAACTGGCTCCGGGCATACATCCGGATCTGATATGTTAACAGGATTTATTCTAACTATAAAAGGAGTTCTAAGTGATAAAAAGTTTAGTTAAAAAGGGTGAGTATTTTGATTCCGTGAGTCTTATGATTGTGGGAAAGGATGTCGCTCAAATGGATAATGTTCTCGATGCCACAGTTGTAATGGCCACCCAGGAGAATAAATCAATTCTCAAAACTGCCGGACTTTATCTGGACGAATTCGAGAAATATGATGATACTGATCTTTTGATCGTAATAAAATCTGATCATGAAGATAAATTTGATGAGATATTTGAAAATGTAGATAACCTTTTAAGTGAGATTAGAAACAAAAAAGATGATCAAGGCACTTTCACTCCCAAAAGTTTGGATGGTGCAATTCAGTTTCAACCTGATTCAAATATTGCTCTAATTTCTATAGCAGGAAGATATGCAGGAGCAGAAGCAATGAAAGCTTTAAAGCATGGTTTAAATGTAATGCTCTTTTCCGATAATGTTCCGCTGGAAACTGAAATAGAATTAAAAATATATGCACATGCAAATGATCTACTCATGATGGGGCCAGACTGTGGAACAGCAATTATCAATGGTATTCCATTGGCCTTTTCTAATGTAGTGAATAGAGGAAACATTGGCATTATTGCTGCTTCAGGAACCGGATTACAGGAAGTAAGTTCAATTATTTCAGAAGAAGGTTTTGGAATTTCTCAGGCAATTGGAACCGGTGGACGTGATATAAAAGAACAGGTTGGCGGGATAATGTTTATCTCTTCTTTAGAAGCTTTAAAAAATGATGAAAACACAAAAATTATCGTTCTAGTTTCCAAACCTCCACATCCTACAGTCCTAAAAAAGATCAACGATAAACTTAAGGAGATTTCCAAACCGGTTGTCAGTATTTTCTTAGGTGCCGATAGCAGGTTAGTAAAAGAAGGTGGTGCTGTCGCAGCAAAAACTTTGGAAGAAGCTGCCTTGCTGGCTTGTGCAATTTCAGATGAAGTTGAAATTTCTAAAGTAAACGAATTTCTGGAAGAAAGAAGAACGAGTTATGGATCAATAGTTGATAAAGAAATTAAGAAAATTTCTTCAGGAAGAAAATACCTCCGCGGATTATTTAGTGGTGGAACTCTTTGCGATGAAACTCAGATCATTCTGAAAAAAGATATTGAAAACATTTTCAGCAATAGGGCTAGCGATGAAAAATTTGCCTTATCAGATTCATGGATAAGCAAAGAGCACACATTGGTCGATCTGGGTGAAGATGAATTTACGGTTGGCCGTCTGCACCCAATGATGGATTTTGATTTGAGAAACAAGAGAATACTGCAAGAAGCAAAAGATAAGGAAACTGCTATAATTTTATTTGATCTTGTGTTGGGATATGGTGCAAATATTGATCCTATTGGTGAGATCCTTCCAATAATTAATAAGGCACAAACAATAGCTCCCGACATCTCATTCATCTGCTCTGTAACTGGAACCGAGCAAGATCCACAAGATAAAAATAAGGTGATTGAAATGTTAGAAAAAAATGATATCCTTGTTATGCCTTCAAATGCAGCAGCAGCAGAAATTGTAAACCTAATAATAAGAAATATTAATAAATAGCGGAGGACAAATGAGTTTTAAGAAGTTATTTGGAAAGAAAGTAGAAGTAGTTAATATTGGGCTGGATTCATTTAAAGATGATCTTGAAAAACAAGGAGAAAAAGTTATAAATGTAGAGTGGACTCCTCCAGCTAATATTGATAAAAATATCCTTAAAATATTACAAGATAATAAAGTAATAATTGAGGCTGCTAACGAAAAAGTACTAGAGATCATTCTAAATGGAAAGCCATACTTAGTAGGACTTGATATAGCAAGAAATGTTATACCCGGTATGAAAGATAATCTATTATTACATTCTGGTCCTCCAATTACATGGGATAGGGTTAGTGGTCCTATGAAAGGAGCAATGATAGGTGCTATTATCTATGAAGGGAAAGCAAAAAATTTCGATAAAGCAGAAAAGGTGGCGGCTTCTGGAGAATTCGATTTCTCTCCTTGCCACGAACACGAAACAGTTGGTCCTATGGCTGGAGTTGTTTCAGCATCTATGCCGGTTTTCGTTCTAAAGAATGAAGAATATGGAAATTACGCTTATTGTACTTTGAATGAAGGATTGGGAAAAGTACTTCGCTATGGTGCATATGATAGTGAAACCATAGAGAGACTGAAATGGATAGAAAATGAACTTTACCCAACTTTGAAGAATGCTGTAGAATTCATAGGGAAAATTGACCTGAAAAATATAATCGCTCAAGCATTACATATGGGTGACGAAGTTCATAATCGTAATAGAGCTGGTACATCTCTTTTCTACAGAGCAATAGCACCTGCAATTGTACAAACATGTGATAAACAGGATGTAGTTGCTAAAGTTCTCAATTTTATAAATGGTAACGATCATTTCTTTCTGAATCTTTCAATGCCTGTTGGCAAGGTAACCTTAGATGCAGCGAGAAACATAGATAATAGCAGTATTGTAGTTGCAATGTGTAGGAATGGTACCGATTTTGGGTTGCAGCTTGCAGGCACAAAAGATTCCTGGTTTGTGGGAGAAGCATTAGTCCCTGATGCTCTTTACTTCCCCGGGTTTACAAAAGATGATGCTAATCCGGATATTGGAGATAGCTCAATTACAGAAACTGTCGGACTTGGTGGATTTGCCATTGCAGCATCTCCAGCTATCGTTCAGTTTGTAGGTGGATCTGCTAATGATGCCGTTAACTACACTCTGGCAATGTATGAAATAGCTTTTGGAGAGAACAATATGTATCAGATACCTTATTTAAACTTCCGTGGAACACCCACTGGAATCGATGTTACAAAAGTAGTAGAAAAGGGTTTAACACCATTTATTGATACAGGTGTAGCTCATAAATATCCGGGAATTGGACAGGTTGGTGCTGGTGTATTAAGTGCACCAATGGAGCCATTTATCAAAGCAGCAACCGGTTTAGCTGAACAACTAAAAACAAAGTAGTGTAACATAAATCATGAAAGTTAATAAAAGAAAAAATAAAATTAGCCGCAAAGTTCACAAAGAAAAACGAAGAAAAGCAAAAAATACTCTTTGTGTTGCTTCGTGTTCTTAGCGGCTACAAAAGGAGAAAATTATGAAACCACAAGAATTTTTAGAGTTTATGGATAGTGTTAAAGTTTATGACCTGACACAGAGATTAAGTATTCACACACCACCATGGCCAAGTTATATGCCGTTGCAGATTCAATATTTTAAGAGATTAGCCGGAGCTCATATGGGTCAAGGTGCAAATGGTCAGATCATAAAAACCAGTAATCATGTGGGAACTCATATCGATGGACAGATCCACTTTTTTGCCAGTGGACAAACTATCGGTAATGTGCCCCTAGAAAAATGGATAGGACAAGGTGTTGTTGTAGATATTTCGGATGAAGTCTCAGATTACTCACTCTACACTCCCGAAATGCTTATGAAGAAAGTAGAAATTAAGAAAGGTGATATTCTTATTATTAATACAGGTTACCTCAAATATAGCTGGGATCAACCAGAATCTGATGAAATTCGTTATTTTGTAAAGCATCCTGGTCCAAGCCCAGAATTCCATGAATGGGCTTTGGATATGAAAATCAAATGGATCGGTGTAGATTGCGGTAGCGCAGATCATCCAATGAACACAATTATTCGCGACTGGCATCCAAAAGCTTTTATGGAAGCAGATAAAAAATTGATGAAAGACTATGGTAAAAGTTGGGATGAAATGTTTCCATTAGAAGAGTTTTATCAGGTAATGCATCTTAACCTCTTTCCAAAGGGATTAATCCATGCAGAAAACCTGGGTGGTGAGATCAATAAAGTTAATAACAAACGTGTTTGGATTGGATTGTTCCCACTTCGCGGTATAGAATTGGAATCTTCAATGTGCCGTATTATTGCAATGGAATCTGAGTAGGAAGGGAAATAGGAATTAGAAAACAGGATGAAAATTAATAAAGCAGAAGAACAGCTTCTTAGGGTGATCATAGGTATTGGAAGATCAAATAGAAAGGCTAATAAAGAATCCATTTCAACAGCTGGGAAACACTATTATAAAGATAACTTTTCTAACCTTAATTCTGCCTACAAATCCCTAATTCAAAAGAAATTCATTAAAGAATTAAATGAAGAATATTCTATAACAAACGAAGCTGAAAAAATTTTGAAAAAACAGAGAGCCGATGGGTTTGGAAAAATGTTGGTTCGAAAAGAGAAAAGTGAAGTTTATGGAAAATTCTGCAAGATGCTTCATGGTAAGAATATATCTCAATTTAATATGATGAATATGGAACAACTTAATAAACTATTGGAATTATTAGAGATAAATGAACATCAAAGAGTTCTGGATTTGGGTTGTGCTACTGGTACAATTGCCGAATATATTTCTGATAATACGCAGGCAAATATTATTGGTATTGATTTTGCTGAAACAGCTATCAAATGGGCACAGGAAAGAACAAAATCCAAACAGGACCGATTGAAGTTTATCACAATGAATATGGATGAATTAAGTTTCCCTAAAAATTCTTTCGATACTATCCTTGCCATTGATACCTTATATTTTGTGGAAGACCTAAATAAAACCATTCAAAAAATGAAAGAAATTCTAAAGAAAAATGGTAAGTTGGGAATCTTCTTTTCGCAAATGATAAAACCAGATGGAGATAAAGAAATATTGCTTCCTGATAAAACACAATTAGCACAAGCTTTGAAAAAACATAATTTAAAATTCAAAACATGGGATTTTACAGAAAGTGAAAAAGAGTTTTGGAAAAAGTCTAAAACTATTGCAAAAACCTTGAAAAATGAATTTGAAAAAGAAGGAAATTCTCACATTTATGAATCGAGAATTAATGAAGCTAAGTCTATTCTCAAATTTGTAGAAGCAGATAGAATTAGCCGACATTTATATATTGTGAATCTATAAAATAAGGAGTTATTATGGCTATTATAAACGACTTTGAATACCATAAGCCAAAAGATATATATGAGACCTTGCTCTTACTTTCGGAATTAAATGGAAAAGCAAAAATTCTGGCTGGTGGAACTGATCTGATAGTTAATCTAAAAGAAGAGATCGTTAAGACAGAAAACGTGATCGACATAAAAGGGATAACCGAACTGAATAAAATAGAACTATCTGAAGATAATATCTTTATTGGTGCAGGTGTTACTTTTACTGATATTATTGAATCACAAAAGCTCAAAGAAAAATTACCTATTCTTTGGAAAGCCAGTATGACTGTTGCATCGGTTGGGATAAGAAACAGAGCAACTTTAGTTGGAAATATCTGCTCTGCAGTTCCCAGTCTGGATTCTGCACCAGCACTACTTATATATGATTCAGAAATATTAGTTCAAAGCAAAACAGGAAAGAGAACAATCTCAATTCATGATTGGTTTACCGGACCTAAAAAAACAATTTTAACTCCAGATGAACTTGTACTGGGGATAAAGATTCCAATTTTCCAACATGCAGGTGTTTATGAAAAGTTAGGACGCTATAAAGGTGAGGATCTGGCTCAAGCAGGAATTGGTATTTTCGTTGATACAAACAGAAACTACCGCTTTGCATATTGTGCTGTTGGTCCCATTCCCAAGCGGATGGAAAAGCTTGAAGAATTCCTGAGAGGGAAAGAAATTTCTGATAAATTACTGGAAGAAGCTGCGGAGCTAATTCCAAGTGAAATATCACCAATTTCGGATATTCGCTCATCCAAAGAATATAGAATTCACATGATGAAAATAATGTTCAAACGCGGTTTGCAAAAATCCGTTGCTATCTTGAAAGGTGGTAGATCATGAAAAAGATAACCTTTAAGTTGAATGGTGAATTAAGAAGTGTTTATGTGGAACCGGAAGAAATCTTGTTGGATGTTCTACGTGAAAAACTAGGCGTGAAAAGCCCAAAATGTGGTTGTGATCGCGGAGATTGTGGAGCATGCGCAGTTCTTCTTAATGGTAGAAGTGTGCGAAGTTGTTTAGTTTTAGCAATCGAAACCGACGGACAGGAAATTATTACTGTTGAGGGAATTTCTAAAGATGGACTGAGTAAAGTTCAAAACACTATGCTAGATAAAAACGCTTTTCAATGCGGCTTTTGCGCACCAGGCATGATCATATCAACAACAGAATTGATAGAAAAAAATCCTCACCCAAATTTAGAAGAGATCAAAGAAGCTCTCTCTGGCAATTTATGCCGGTGCACCGGCTACTTGCCGATTTTAGAATCAGTGCAGGAAGCAACTGAGGAGGGACATCATGAATGATCTGAAATATGTTGGAAAACCATCAGTTAGAATTGACGGTAAAGAAAAAATATCAGGAGCAACCAAATATACAGATGATCTTGAATTTGGACCAAACCTGCATTTTGCGGCAATTGTAGAGAGCACAGAAGCTCATGCTAAAATAATAAATATCGATACAATCGAAGCCGAAAATTTTCCCGGTGTAGTTGGTGTTTTCACTGGGAAAGATTTCCCATTTAAATTCGGTTTATATATGAAAGATCGTTTCATTTTTGCCATGGATACAGTTCATTATGTAGGCCAGCAAATAGCTGCAGTTGTAGCAAGAGACATCAAAACAGCAAAAAGAGCAGCAAAACTTGTGAAGATAAAATATGAGACGATACATGCTATATTTGATCAAATGGAAGCCTTAAAAGATGATGCTTTGCTTATTCATCCTGATCTTGGGGAATATGAGCATGTTCCTTGGTTTTTTCCGCAAGCAAACACGAATATTGCTCATTGGCGTAAAACCAGAAGAGGCGACATAACAAAAGGATTTGAAGATGCAGATTACATTCTGGAAGACACGTATACTGTTCCACGTTATGCACACTGCCCTCTGGAAACTCATGCAGCAGTTGGATTATGCGATCTCTCCGATAGATTGACTATATGGGCTTCATCACAATCACCACATACTCAGAGAAACCTATTTGCAGAATCTCTAGCGCCGCTCGGATTCACCCATAAAGATGTGAGAGTAATTGCACCGCCAATTGGAGGTGGATTTGGTGGAAAAGCAGGTGTTTCAATGGAAATTCTAGCAGCTGCAATTGCTACAAAAGTTAAGGGAAATCCTGTGAAAATAATCTGGTCTCGTGAGCAGGAATTTTATAATACTTCTCAACGGTTAGGAGTAATTGCCAAGCTTAAGATCGGTGTAAAAAATGACGGAACATTTACTGCAATTAATCATAGACTTTATTGGGATACTGGTGCTTCAGCAGAATATGGAGCAAATGTTGTTAATGCAGTTGGACTTTCCGCAATTGGTCCTTATCGCTTCCATAATATTTCAATTGATTCGGTTTGTCTTTATACCAATCTTCCGCCTTGCGGAGCATATCGTGGATTTGGATATTCCGAGTTCATGTTCGGTTTGGAATCACATATAAACAGAATTGCAGAACATCTGAATATTGATGCGGTTGAGATAAGAAAGATCAATGCAATTAAAGAAAACGATATTCTCGCTTATGGAGTTGAGATGAATCCCAACGGACTTCTGGAATGTATTGATAAGGTTGCAAAAGAGATCGAGTGGGGGAAGGAAGAAAAATCTGATGACCCAAATATAAAAATCGGAAAAGGTTTCTCTCTTATTTGGAAAGCTCCTGCCATGCCGCCAAATGCTTCATCAGCAGCATTTCTAAAATTTAGTGAAGACGGTAGTATAAACATTCTGGTTTCAGGAATGGATATGGGTCAGGGTTACCTCACGGTTATGGCTCAAATTGCAGCTGAGATACTGGCAGTTCCAATCTCTAAAATCCGTACAGAAAATCCTGATACGGATAGAAATCCATACGAATGGCAAACAGTTGCTTCTCATGTAACCTGGTCATGTGGGAATGCTGTTCGAAAAGCTGCTATCGATGCTAGAGATCAAATCTTTGAAATAGTTTCCAGAACTCTTTATCTTCCTAAAAATATGTTATATTTGGAAGATGAGAAAGTTAAGTGTAAAACTAAACCAAGATTTGAACTTCCATTAAAAGAGTTTGTAATAAATGGGATTCAAGCGGAAGACAGCACTTTTAAAGGAGGTCCTATTATGGGTCATGGAATTTTCATGCCGGAATTTACTTCTGCCAATAGCGATCCTGAAACAAGCCAGGGTGGTCATCCTAATGTGCACTACACAGTTGGCGCTGCTGCTATCACTTTGGAAGTAGATAAAGATAGCGGTGAAATGCATGTAAAAAAGGCTGTGGAAGCTCTTGATGTGGGAAAAGCTATAAATCCATCATTGGTAAAAGGACAGATCACAGGGGGACTTTTACAGGGTCTCGCTACAGTTCTTTACGAAGATATGCGATTTGACGATAAAGGAAAAATGTTAAATCCTAACTTCACTGATTATAAGATCCCTACTGCCAAAGATGTTCCTGATGAGATAGTACCGATCATAGTTGAAGTTCCACAACCAGATGGACCTTTTGGTGCTCGCGGTGTTGGAGAACACACAATGATCCCTGCAGCCCCAATGATCGCAAATGCTGTGAATGATGCACTTGGGATAAGGATAAAATCTATGCCGATCACAAAAGAAAAAGTTGCATTGGCAAACTTAAAGAAAGAGGAAAAATAAATGTCTAAACCATTAGAAGGAATTAAGATTCTAGATCTTTCCCGTATTCTTGCTGGTCCCTACGCTACAATGTTACTACGCGAACTGGGGGCAGAGATAATTAAAGTGGAAAGACCTGGAAACGGTGATGATGCTCGTTATTATGGCCCTTTCAAAAATGGACAAAGTGTTTACTTCATCAGTATAAATAGGGGGAAAAAGAGCATTACGATAAATTTAAAATCTCCTGAAGGAATTAAAATCATTAAAGAGATGGTTACAGAGTTTGATATTCTTATAGAAAACTTTCGCCCCGGAACTATGGAAAGACTTGGCATTGGATATGATGTACTAAAAGAGATAAATCCTAAGTTGATCTATGCTGCTACATCCGGTTTTGGTCATACAGGTCCTGAATCTCATAAACCTGCATATGATATGTTAGTGCAGGCAATGGGTGGGATGATCAGTATTACCGGTTGGGAGGATATGCCTCCAACCAGAGTGGGAATGTCTATCGGTGATATTGGGACAGCCCTGTTTACATCCATTGGAATAAATGCAGCCCTTTATCAACGAGAAAAAACAGGAGTTGGACAAAAGGTTGATATTGCAATGCTAGATTGCCAGATTGCTTTATTGGAAAATGCTTTGGTCCGTTATCAAGTTGACGGGAAACCACCACAACCGGTTGGGAATCGACATCCAACGATCACTCCCTTTCAAGCATTTAAAGCAAAAGATAAGTATTTTGTTCTTGCTCTGGGAAATGATAATCTCTGGAAGAAATTCTGCAATGTATTTGGTAGAGGAGATCTACTTACTGATGAGAGATTTCTTACAAATGATGAGAGAACAAAAAATCGGAAAATTATTATTCCAATCTTAGAAAAGATCTTTATTGAAAAAACGGCAATTGAATGGACTGAGTTTTTTGATAGTCATGGAATTCCCAGCGGACTTATTAATTCTATGGATAAGGTTGTAGAAAATAAGCAGCTTCAATCAAGAAATATGTTCGTGGAAGTAAATGATGAAAAAGCTGGTAAAATTAAAATTGCCGGAAATCCTATAAAAATGTCAACAATTCCCGAAGAGAAAACTCGTCAAACCTCGCCAAAGATAGGAGAGCATACAAATGAGATTCTCGGGAAGTATATGGGATTTGATGAGGAAAAAATTAAACAACTTAAAGAAGATGGTGTAATATAGATGAAATTCATTTCTGAATGTTCTTTATCTGAAGTAATTTCTCAATTACAAAACAAAGAGCTATCTCCGGAGAAATTGATCGATAAACTCTGTGATAAACTGGAAAAATGGGATACAAGGATAAAAGCATTTCTACCGGAAACTAACAGGAGAGAGCGTTTACATCAAGAGTTAAAAGAACTTTATCATAATTTCCCTGATCCGAATGAAAGACCTATTCTGTTCGGAATCCCAATAGGAGTTAAAGATATTTTTCATGTTGATGGTTTTGAAACAAAGGCAGGTTCTCTTTTACCTTCAGAAATTCTTCAGGGTAAAGAATCTGTAGCTGTTTCTAAACTAAAGCAAGCAGGTGCACTGATCATGGGGAAAACGGTTACAACTGAATTTGCTTATTTTTATCCCGGAGCTACTTGCAACCCACATAATTTTGACCATACTCCGGGTGGATCGAGTAGTGGATCGGCAGCAGCTGTAGCAGCGGGATTTTGCCCTTTAACCCTTGGAACTCAGACTATCGGTTCAATTTCCCGTCCTGCTTCTTTTTGCGGGATAATTGGTTTCAAACCAAGTTTTGGCAGAATTTCAACCGATGGAGTTATTCCATTTTCACGATCTGCTGATCATATCGGTTTTTTCACTCAAGATCTGAAAGGAAGCAATATCGTTGCTTCAATTCTTTGCGATAATTGGAATACTGATCTTCTTGAAATTGATAGAAAACCTATATTGGGAATTCCCGAAGGAAAATATCTACAGCAAGCTTCATTGGAGATTATTACTGCTTTCTATAACACTGTTAAAAAACTAGAAATTGAAGGTTTTACAATCAAATCAATTCCGGCTTTAAATAATATCAATGAGATCAATGAGAAACATAAATTAATGAATGCAGCAGAATTTGCGAAAGTTCATAAAATCTGGTTTAATAATTATAAAAACAAATATCATCAGGCTTCAATTGATCTGATAGAAAAAGGCAGAAGTATTCAAATCGAAGTTTTGAATAATGCCATAAAAGGAAGGATTCTGTTTCGTGAAGAATTGGAACAATTGCAGAATGTAAACGAAATTGATCTCTGGATTTCTCCTTCTGCTGTTACAACTGCTCCCCAAGGTATAGATTCTACCGGAGATCCGGCAATGAATCTTCCCTGGACATATGCAGGTGTTCCAACAATTTCAATCCCTTTTGGACTTTCCGGAAAGTTACCTTTTGGAATTCAATTTACCGGAAATTTTAATGAAGATGAAACTCTATTCAAACTAATAAAAGAGATCGTATGAATGAGAATCTAATATCGAAATCCAGATCTTTCGCAATAGAATTTAGAGGAGAATAATTCCAAGTAATGGTTTTTTTCTTGCCAATGAATTATATTCATTTTCTTTTTGCGATAGTTTTAAAATGTTAATTTATTAATTATGGTACTAATGAATAATTATTCATTAGATTGATGTGTTAACAAAAATAAAGGAGTTTTTATGAAAGATCTTAACGGCAAGAATTTTGTTCTTGGTTTTCAGCACATGTTCGTAATGTTTGGTGCTACCGTTCTAGTCCCATTAATTACAGGACTTGATGTTGGAGTAACACTTTTCGCAGCAGGTATTGGTACGCTTTTATTTCACGTACTCACAAAATTTCAGGTACCTGTATTCTTAGGTTCTTCTTTTGCTTTTATTCCTGGTATCATCGCAGTAGCAACTGCTGATGGCGGGTCATTACCAGAAGCATTAGGTGGCATTGTAATTGCAGGTTTATTGTATGTTGTTGTAGCTATTATTTTTAAATTTATTGATGTTCGGATACTCCATAAGATCCTTCCACCATTTGTTACTGGTCCAATAATTATTCTTATCGGTTTGATCCTGGCACCAGTTGCAATCAATAATGCTAATGGAACTTATGCAGCTGGTATTGTAGAAAAAATCGGCGTAAATGGTTGCTGGCTTGTTGCATTATTTACATTTGGAGTTGCAGTTTTTGTTAAAGTTTTCTTTGAGAAAAAAGGAGCAAAATTATTATCAATGCTTCCAGTTCTTATTGCCCTCATTGCCGGATACGTATTTGCAATTATCCTTGGAATTGTAGATTTTTCTGCTGTGAAAGAAGCTGCCTGGTTTGGTTTGCCTAAATTCTCTTTACCAGTATTTTCCACACGCTCAATGTCAATAATTGTACCAATTGCAATTGTTACAATAGTAGAACACTTTGGTGATGTTCTCGCTATTGGTAATGTTGTTGGAAAAGACTTTATTAAAGAACCTGGTATCCATAGAACATTATTGGGTGACGGACTTGCTACATCTCTTTCCGCTATGATTGGTGGACCTGCCAATACAACTTACAGTGAGAATACCGGTGCTGTTGCTCTTACAGGAGTTTTCAATCCTGTCATTATGAGAATTGCAGCTGTATGTGCTATTGTACTCTCCTTTGTACCAAAATTTACCTCAATCATTGGAACAATTCCTGGTCCGGTTATTGGTGGAATTTCAATTCTTCTATTCGGTATGATATCAGCCATCGGTATCAAAAATATGGTTGACCATAAAGTAGATTTCACTGATGCAAAAATCCTTATGATAACTGCAGCTATGCTTGTTCTGGGATTAGGTGGAGCTGAATTTACTATTGGGAACTTTCATTTAGTAGGCTTAGGTCTTGCTGCTGTTGTCGGTATTATTCTTAATCTTATATTGAACTTCGGCGAAATAAAAAAGAAAGAAGTAGAATAGAATAAATATTCAAAATAAAGAGCCATTTCCATTATTGTGGAGATGGCTTTTTATATCAGGTGGAGTCAATATTATTAATCTACATAAGTTAAAGGTATATTATCACTCCAATATATAATTTTACTAACATTAACTGCGTTATTATTGTAAAGAAGTGATATTTGCTGAGGTGTAAGAATGCTATTGAATAATTTAACTTCATCGATAGCTGCATTAATACATTCCTGCGCTTCAAAGCGACGCATGGAAAAATTCCCCCCACCAATAGAAACTACATTTGTTGAATCTCGCTGTGACCATTTATCAATTATTCTTGTTTCTTCAAAACTTTCATTTTCACCATGTAATACTTGTAACGTGATCTTTGCTTGTGTTTCCGAATAGGTTCCATCATATGATCCAACTACAAAATTCCAACCATAGATATCCATTTCCCAACCAAACTTATGTATCTGAACTTTTTCCATTCCTGCACGTGTATTAACTTTTAGTACATAAGTTGCTCTATCGACCCCGTAAGTACTCTTTTTAGCACATAAAGACCATATAATTGGTCCGTCAACCGTGTTGGTTTGTTCCATAATCATATTGCCATCACCCCAAAAAGAGTGATCCAATTTTACCCAGCCGGCAATAGTTAACACATCTCCATATGCAGTGCTGACACCTGGTTCCAGGTCAACTCTATCATTTTCACCATCCAAATGAATTGCAGATCCAAATGCACCACCCGTCCATACTGTTCCCTCATCAACATTTATTAGTGAACCATCATTATCGTTGACACTACTATCCTCTGCATCAGTTCCTGTTCCTTCATTAAAACTCCAATTTCCAACTTCAGATGGGAGTGTGCCTGACGTTATTTTAACAATTACCTCACATTCATAACCTTCAATTGTTCCATGAGAAACCTCTACTTTGATTAACAATGAATCTTTTGTTGAATATGAATCTAAATCTACAAAAGAATAATAGATATGATCAATTGAACCACCCATAATATTATATGTTTCCAAATCTTCATATTCAATAAAAAGTGGATCTCCAAAATTGCATAAAGGTGCAGGAATATTTAAATTACTTATTGCACCGTCATCATAAAGTTGAATAGCATATTTTAGGGCATAAGTACCAATATTTTTCGCCTTAATTTTATCTAGCGGTTCATTTAAAGCTTCTGCTACTTGAACGGTTCGACTTTGTACATTCATAGCAATTGTACCAAAAATTACTACTACCATAATAATCATTATCACTAACATTTTACCCATTATTTCCTCCCTAGATTAGGTTTATTTTTTTTTGAAATTCCCAGAAAATATTTCGGTTGTGAATATCTGGGTAATATCATCAACCACTGTATATAGAACAATATTAGCATTCCTAAACCTATATTAGGAAGTGCTGTAATATGATTGCTGTTACAAGAAACCATAATTAATATATTTAATAATAGTTTCCCGTGTGTATTTATATGCTCAACTTTTTGTTTTCATCATATTTCACCTTTGTTATACATGATTCGATTGAATCCAATTTATTCAAACAATCCTTTAATTCATTGATAATTTTAGTCATCTCTTTGTAGTTCGAGTATATCATAATCGGAGCTTTGTAAAATTTCTTAATTTGTTTTGCAGTAACAATTCCGGTAATTCTACCAAATAGGTAATAATTTAGAATTATAATGTCTGGTTTCAATTCTTTCACTTTTTTTATTGCTTCATCGCCCGTTGCAGCACTAGCTACATCATCATATCCCGCATTTAATAAAGTCGCTTGTAGATCAAGAACGACTATATCCTGACTTTCAACTATTAATATCTTAATTTTATTTTTCATACTAATTTTACTATTTAGCAATTTCGGTGCCAGAGTGAATAATGTAGTGTTCTTGAATTAGTTAATATTTCGTAACTTATTGTTTTTCTATATGTTATATTGTATTATATTATTAAGAAGTGACTAATATTGCATATGAAAGTTATCGTGAGAAATTAATAACTGCAACATGAATGTTGCACTGATAAAATGGATTATATATTATAAATAACCTGATAGAGTATGTTTATTGAAGATACTGTAAAAAACACACTTTAGTAAAATCTGCAACAGAAATGTTACAGTAGGATTTTGAAAATAATTACTGATTATTAAGTTTTTCCTTTCTTCAGTAATCGGTAAATTTGCATTCTTGATAAGTTCCCTGTTTCACTCGCTTTTTGGATGATGTTATTTGTAGATTCCATCAATGCTGCGACATAATTTGAATCCAGTTTATCACTCAGTTTGTTTTTATATAATTTATAGTCATCCCAAACGAGAGGGAGCATTTCAGAAAAGCATGAATCGTTTTCATCATTAAATTGAGTTAAAACCTCAAATTTTATAATATCTTCTTTTGAAAGCAATACTGCCTTTTCAATTTCATTCTCCAATTCTCTAATGTTTCCAGGCCACTCGCAGGAGATCAGATAATTAAGAGCATTTACTGAGATATCTTTAACATTTTTATTAAATTTCTTATTACACTTTTGGATGAAATGATTTACTAGAGCAGGGATATCGGATTTATGATCTTTGAGGGCAGGAATTTTTATTCTGATCACATTCAAGCGATAGAAAAGATCTACTCTGAATTGACCAGTTTCGATTAATTCTTCAAGATTCTTATTAGTGGCGGAAATGATCCTTACGGAGACGGGAATCTCCCTGGTGCTGCCTATCGGAGTTACTTTTCGCTCTTGAAGTACACGCAAAATCTTTGCTTGTAAAGATAGATTCATATCACCGATCTCATCGAGGAAAAGAGTTCCACCGGAAGCTTGTTCGATTTTTCCTTGTTTATTCTTTATCGCACCAGTGAATGCACCTTTCGTGTGACCAAACAATTCACTTTCCAATAGATGTTCAGGTATTGCAGAACAATTAATAGCAACAAACGGAGAATCGGTTTTGAAGTTTTGATGTATCTTATCGGCTACCAGTTCTTTTCCGCTTCCAGTAGGACCGGTTATCAATACATTTACATTATGTTCACTAATGATATCGATTAGAGAAAATACCTCTTTCATCTCTTCACTGATGCCTATAATATGTTTATCATCAATTTTTTCGTCCGTTGATTTTGATTCTATATTATTAAATTGTTCTTTTTGAAAATCCTCTTTTTCAATTTTTTCTTTTTCCACTAATATATCATTTTTCAGTTTTATAAATTTTTCCTGAATTTCATAAGATTTTCTAAATTCCCCTGAATCAAAATAGATTTCCTTAATTTCCTGTAATATTTCAGGTTGATTATTTTTCATTTTCATTTCTTCAGATATCATGAGTGCTTTGTTCAAGTTCTCTAATGCACTATCATTTTTCTTTAATTTCTTATAAACTTTTCCAAGGTTTAAATAAATTGTTAATCTTACATAATTTTCTTCTACGTCTTTATAAGATTCAAGAGCACTTAAACAATATTTTAGGGAATCTTCGAATTTTCCAATTTTGTAATAGATCTCTCCGATATTATTTTTTGTAATTCCCTGTCCAAAAGGACATTTACTCTTCTTCTGAATTATTAGAGCCTTAAAGAGACATTCAAGAGCAGCATCGTAATTAGTTTGCAAATAGTAGTTTATTGCAACTTCACCTAATGTACGAGATATCATAATTTCATTATTCATCGATTCATATACATCGAGAGATTTTAAATTATATTCCAAAGCTTTTTCAAACTCTTTAGTTTCATTATAACAATCAGAAATAGCGTGATAAACTTTTGCAATATTCGAATCATCAGATTTTGATTTATAAAATTTCAAAGCGTTAAATAGTAATTTCAGAGCTTTTTCACTATTCCCGATATTAGAGAAAATTTTACCAATATAAACTGCTGATTTTACATGTAGTTCATAGTTTTCTTTTTCTGATGTTGCATTATATGATAAGAAAAAATATTCTAATGCTTTTCTGCTGTCATATAAACTACTATATTTAATTCCAACATCAAAATAGCTTTGAATTATTTTATCCTTATCTCCAGATTCTTCATAATTCTTTAAAGTTTTCAAGTATGATTCTAATGATTCCGGATGTTTTTCCGTCAAAAAAATTTTAGTCACATTAGTAACTTTTTCATTATTACTCATAATTTTATTAAAATCCTTGAATATATTATTATTATTTACAATTTAATACAAAAGCGAAAGTGACGTATAATTTTGTCTAATGGTTTATTTTTTCATTAATATTTTTTTTCTTAATTAAAGACACGTATAAAATAAAAATAACACACCAAATAGGTAACCAATCACCAAATCTAGAATAAATTGTTTTAACTTTCTTTGTATAAATTTCTGTACTTATACATTGTGGTTTTTGTGAATTAATTCTTTTATTAATTCTTCCTGAAGAAGATATACTTGCCGAAAAGCCGCGATTGCTGTTGATGATCATATCCCTTCCATTTTCTACTGCTCGAAAAAGAGATATAACAAAATGGCATTCCGAATAAATAGTATTTTCTAGCCAGGAATCATTACTCATTGTAATCAGAAAATCAGCACCATCTTTGGTTGCTGTTCTTGCAGGAGAAATTAAAGCAGATTCATTGCAGATGAGTATTCCTGCCTTCCCATAAGGTGTTTTCATCAGTCTTTGTCTTTCTCCGGGAACTAAATTTTTATTCAAGCCGGCTCGATATATAGGTAGTTTTAGAAGTTTGAAAAAAGACCAATCAAATAACGGTGCTTCGAGGAATGAAATCAGTAATGTTTTATCATATCTTTCGGTAGCTCTGCCGTCGGGATGAAAATAGAAAGCGGAATTATAAACATTTTCCGGATTTTGCTCTGTTTCTGAAACGATCCCGATAATATGACCTGCATTTGTAGGATTTGTAATTTCCAAAGCTTTCTTAATAAGATGATCATCTACTCGAAACGTCCAGGGTATTGCGGTTTCCGACCAAACAATAAGATCCGGATCTTGCGTAGAAGCTTGCTGGCAAAGTGATAGGAAAACATTGGCAAGGGAATCTCCTGTGGCTTTGTCCCAACGGGTTAGAGCATCAATATTTTCTTGCAGAATAGAAACTTTAATTTGTCTGCCTTTTTCTGATTCTCTATGAATTTTTATAAAATAACCTGTCAGATTAACGATTATGAATATAATTATTCCCAGACTCGCAAATTTAATATTCTTTTTTTCTATACTAATAAAGATCAAGTAATTAAAGAGAACGATAATGAAAGAAATTCCAAAAACTCCGAAAATCGATGATAACTGTAATAGATACGGATTTTCCCATTGCGAATAACCTAGAAAAAAGAAAGTCCAGTGAACTCCTTTCAATAGAATTGAATGTATCCATTCAAATGAAATCCAAATAGAGGGAAAAATTATTAAGTTCAGGAAAAATGGAATTTTCTTTTTATTGGAAATAACTTTAGTATAAAAATAAGATATCAGACCAAACCATAATGCATAGTAGAATATAATAAACAATAATCCGAATACTCCCCACAAAGAATTTTTCCCGATAAAATGTATCGATATGGGAAATATATAATGGAAGATGATGACAGCCGCTGAGAGCCCGGTGATCAATCCTAATTTTAATGCTTGTTTAGGTGTTTTATTTTTCAAAGCAAATAAGAGTGGTATCAAACCAAACCAAGCAAGAAGATTTAGGTTATATCCCGGCATACTGAAAGCAATCATTAAACCTGATAAGATCGCGGCAAGATGTGGAGAATACTTTAATTTATAGATTTTTTTCTCTTTATTCATTATTTTTACTTCATCTTTTTTTCTCTTAAGAGTCAAGTATTAACTTATTAATACTTTTAGCAACCAAGTTTTGTAAAAGGAGCCCTCCTCCCCATCTGCTAACAGATTAGGAAAGGAGGGTTTTTATGAAATAGGGGATCTATTTCATAAGGAGTAATCGCTTCTCCAATAAATCGTCGGAGCGAAATTCTCTTACTTCACTAAGATTGAGAAGTTGCTCCTCATATAAATCGTCGGAGCGAAATTCTCTTACTTCATAAGGATCATTTTCGCTAAAAATAATTCATTAAAAGTTACCCCGACCGAAGTCGGGGCAAAGCAGTTAAACTGCTATTTCATCAGAATCATTTTCTTAGTGTTGTTATAATTTTGTGCTTTCATCTTGTAGAAATAAACACCACTAGCTACGGTTTTATTCGAATTGTCTCTACCATTCCAAGTTACTGTGTATTCACCTGTCTCTCTTACATCATTTACAAGTGTCTTAACTAGCTGACCTTTGATGTTGTAAACTTGTAGAGTTACTTTACCAGTTTCTCTGATTGAGTAAGCAATAGTTGTAATTGGATTGAATGGATTTGGATAGTTACCATTAAGCTTTGTTGCTGCTATAATAACATTTCCAGCATCCACTCCTTGATATTCAAAGGCAACTTCAACTATTTCAGATTCTTCACCATCATAATCTGCTGAAATACCTGCTACATAATCCTGCTCAAATACCAGATCTTCATATGTATAATCAAATATATCGGTCCCAACTGAAGATATAAGGTCACCATCAAGATACACATTGTATCCTGTAAGGTCACGTGTTGTTCCGCTACTTAGTACAACATTATCGAAATAACATTGTGGTGAATTTCCAGTTGAAGCCCAAGCATAAAGATTCAATCCACCAAATGCAGGAATAGAACCACTTCCTGTTCCAAGAGTCCACTGATATTGTATAATTTCTACGCCATCAGTATAATATGTAGCCAAATCATTATCAAGATCGACTATAACTTTTTGATGGATCCAAGTATCGAAATTGAAATTGAATATAGCTGCAGCAGCTGTACCTGCATCTACTGTAGCTTCACCAGTTACATCAAACATTATCTGGATTCCCCATTCTGTACCTGGGGTAGAAGTCTTTTGCAGATTCCAATAACCACAGAATCCGGAAGGAATATAAAGATCAAGTTCCATTGTATAGACACCAGATGTATAATCATCCATGATCAATAGTTGGTCATTTGATCCTTCAATTAATAATGAATTTAAAGGACTTAAAGCTTGTGCATCAGAAATTACACCATCTTCAGATCCACCAGGTCCACCAGACCAGGTTGTCCAATCATCACTAACTTCAGCTAAATGATCACCAACTGTATAACTATCAAAGTTATCTTCGATTATTACTCCACTTACTGCTGGTGGATCCCAGGTTACTATACCCAGAACATCATCTACTTCTACATTTGTTGGAGGATCAAAGACTGGAATAGGATCTTCAAGTACTATCATTGTTACATCAACGATTACATCATCACCAGCATTGTTAGCTATTACAAGGTCTGCTGTTTTAGTAATATCAGACAGATCTGCAGCATCAAGAGTTACATCTACTACTACTGATTCTCCAGCAGGAACTGTTCCAGTAAGAGGAGTAACTGTGATCCATGGCTCATCACCAGGAGAAAGCTCTAATCCTACGATAAACTCATTCTGAACCATACAGCCGATTGTAGAGAATCCAGGTACGATTCCATCTGCTATGAACATTCCACCAGCAGAACCAACACTACCAACCAGAGTTCCAACATCAAATACAACACCGGTTTCAAATCCTGTAGCAAGATCATATTGTACAAGAATTCCACCAGCTACTGATT
>JAGLPW010000112.1 GCA_023137125.1 Candidatus Cloacimonadota bacterium
AGAATAGTTGATACATTAGTTAAGAAAAAACTAGTGAAAAGGTATCCATCAGAAAAAGATCGCAGGAGCTGGCTAGGAGAAGTTACAGCTAAAGGAAAGGTTACAAATGAAAATACTATTATTGATTTCCTAAACTTGCAGGAAGATATCATCAATAGACTTCCCAAAAATAAAGTTGAAGAGATCTATGAGAATATTAAATTGTATGTTGGTGCATATCATGAAGCATTAGATGAAAAGGAAGCATCATTATGAAACATAAATCAACTGTAACATTTATCGATAATATGGCATTCGATGTTGAATTGAACGGACACCATATTACTATTGATGCTGGTGCAGGAGTTGGTGGCGAGAACAAAGGACCAAGTCCTAAGGGTTTAATGTTAAGCGCACTTGGTGGATGTACCGGGATGGATGTTGTTTCCATATTGCGAAAAATGAAAGTACCGCAATATGAGTTGAGTATTGATGTTTCTGGAGAACTTACCGAAGAGCATCCCAAGATATATCATACAATAACTGTGGAGTTCAAATTTGTAGGGAATGATCTTCCTGAAAATAAGATAAAGAAAGCTGTGGAATTATCTGAGACCAGATATTGCGGAGTTTCTGAAATGTTACGAAAAGCTTCTGAAATGAAAATAAGAATTTATATTAATGGAGAAGAAATATGACTAAAAAAGTTATCATCCTTTCGGTTTTGATCACATTGATCATGATTTCTGCATGTATTGCCGAGAATCCTGAAGGGAATAAAGAAGACACTAAAAAGGATGCTATTGCTTGGTTTACAAACTTAGAGAAAGCTCAGGAAGTTGCGCAGGAAAGAAACATTCCAATTTTTATCCATTTTACAGGTTCAGACTGGTGTGGGTGGTGTTGGAAACTGGAAGAAGAAGTTTATTCCAAGCCAATATTCCAGGAATATGTAGCAGAGAATATGGTTATGGTTACAATTGATTTTCCAAAGAATATTAAATTACCCGCAGAAGTTGTAACTTATAACCGGAATTTAGCAACAAGATTTGATATTAAAGGATTTCCAACTGTGCAATTACTGAATCCAGATGGTTCTCCAATTGCTCAAACCGGATTTCAATATGGTGGTCCAGAAAAATATATTGAACATTTAAAGGAATTGCTAATTAAAGAGTAAAGGAAGGAATTATGAAAATTATTACTTTTATCATGTTGTTGGTTAGTACTGTTTTGATGGCAGTACCGCAAGCTGAATTAGCTAGAACAGATTCTTTGCACGATGCAAGTGAATATGAAATTGAATTAACACAATTGGAAGAACTGTCTGCTGAATTTCCGGAAGATGTTGAAATCTTATGGAGAATGGCTCAAGTTCATTTTGATATTGCAGATCAGACTGAAGATGAAGAAGTTCATAAAGCTCATTTTTATCCAGGATTTGAAGCTGCAACAAAAGCTGTTAAGATCGATCCGAACTCTGCCAGAGCTAATCATTGGTATGCTACTCTTATTGGAAAGATCGGGATGCTGGAAGGAACAAAACAGAAGATCATAAATTCTTATGATGTTGAAGAGTACGGTCTGAAAGCTATCGAGCTAGATCCAACTTATGATGGTTCATTACATTTACTTGGTAGATGGCATTATGAGCTTGCAGATCTTAGCTGGATTGAAAGAACAATTGCAAAAATAGTTTATGAAACTCCACCAAAAGCCAGTTTTGAAGAGTCAGTTGAATTCTATAAAAAAGCAATTGAAGCTAAGCCGGATGAGGTTCGTCATTATTTATGGATTGGTAAAGCATATATAAAACTGAAAGATAAAGAAGAAGCAAAAAAATATTTACAAACAGCTACAGAAATGACACCATTCGATGATGCAGATAGATTGATGCAGAATGAAGCTGTGGAATTACTAAAAAAATTGAAGTAATAATATTTCTCAACTCGACTCGAGTTTTAAATCCGAGTCGGGTTGATTTCCTAAATCCGATTTTATCTTATAATTTTCCCATTTTTAATAACAGTTTCAACATTATTCGATCCAAAATGATAGGGTAGATATTGATATGAAGGCATATCCATTATTAGAATATCTGCTTTCTTTCCAATCTCCAAACTTCCAATCTTATCACCTAAACCTAAAGAATAAGCAGCATTAATTGTGGAAGCTATTATGGCTTCAGCCGGTGTCATCTTCATCTGTAAACAGGCAAGAGTGATAACAAATTGCATACTGTCACAATTACAACTTCCCGGATTATAATCTGTAGCCAAAGCAACTGCCAATCCTGCTTTGATCATATCACGTGCTCTGGCATAAGATTTCATGCCGAGAGAAAAGATCGTACCCGGTAGAAGTATAGCGATCACGCCATTATCTCGCATTGCTTTTATCCCATCATCAGACGCAGCTCCAAGATGATCTGCCGAAACAGCCCCAACTTCAGCTGCAAGTTCTGCCCCACCTATTGGTTCTATCTCATCTGCATGCATGCGAATTTTAAAACCGAGCTCTTTTGCACGATTTAATATTCTGCGTGATTGTTCAATATTATAAACATGATCTTCAGTGAAAATATCGCAATATTCAGCCAAATTCAATTCCTTAATTTTGGGCATCATTTCTTTCATCAATATATCGATATATTTTTTTTTATCATCTTTATATTCTGTTGGGAATTCATGAGCACCCAGAAAAGTTGAAATTATGTCTATAGGTAAATTTTCATTTAATCTCTTTATAACTTTGAGCATTTTTATTTCACTTTCCGTAGATAATCCATAACCACTTTTTGCTTCTAGAGTTGTTGTCCCATTAGAAATAATCTTATTGATTCTCTTGTTTGCCAGTTGATATAATTCTTCTTCAGAAATCTCACGAACTCCGGAAATGCTTGATCTGATTCCACCTCCGCTCTGTGAGATCTCTACATATGATTTTCCATTAATACGCATTTCAAATTCATTTTCACGTGTTTGTTTAAAAACAGGATGAGTATGTGGATCTACAAAGCCTGGCATAACCACTTTATCAGTTGCATCTATTATCTTGGAAGGTGCGTCAAATTTATTGATTAATCCTTCTGTAGAGCCAACATCTATAATTTTATTATCTTTTATTGCTAATGCACCGTTATTAATTATACCAAGTTCGTTCATTTCAGATCTTGTTCTAGGGTTGTCCGATCCTGCTATTGTAAGTAATTCCTTTGCATTTATGATCAATAAATCAACTTTCATGATAAAACCTCAATTTTTATTCTGTAGATTTTAATTATTTATAAATATTAGCAAGTGAAATATTAATATATGCTAACATCACATGGTCATATTTAGTGTTGAAGCTTGTAGATGCCTAATCGGGCTTGAGAATGACAGTGTTTACCTTTGTCCTTTTAGCGAAAATCTATCATTCCCGCGAAAGCGGGAATCCATTTTCCAAAAAACCTGCTTTATAAGCACCGTTCAACATTTTTATCACTTGACTTGATAACTAAATTAATTATATTAGCAGATTGATTAAATAGTAACTCAATCTGGAGATGATATGGCAAGATTATTTGGTAAAGAATATCATGAAAACTCTAATTCCTGGTTTTTTAAAAGTTCACTCATCAGGTTGATGAAAGATGACATGATATATAAAGATTATCTTGATGAGAACAAGAACGTTGTTTTCAGGTTTGAAGCTGTTCCAGCTAAGAAGTACACTTTTTCTGCTAAATTAGAGATCCTTTATGATAAAAAAAGTGAAAAAATAATTAACCACTCCTGCTCAGAATGCGACGACAAAGAATGCCGACATTATCTTTCTATTATTAAATATGCTTATAATTTTCTTTCCACAGATATTTTGGAAAAGAGTTCAGTTCAAACTTATCATACAAGCTTATTAGATTATAATGAGTTCTGGCAACGAACTGTATTAAATGCAAAGATCGAGATCAGCGATATTTATAATAATAAAACCGATAAGATCAGATTCAATATGAAGAGCTATAAACCACTCCTGATTAGAGTTATAGCCTGTATTTGCGCCGATGGAGAGTTTAAAGAAGACGATATTATTTTAATTCCTCAAGCGGAAAAACAAATGAAAGCATTATCTTCAGAAGAGCTGGAATTGCTGAGATTATTATATAAAAACAAATGCTCATTCAGTCGTAAAGGCACATTTTTTACGATTTATAAGCACAAATTTATAAACATCATTAATATCCTCAAGAACATGCAGAACAAAGTTTACATTAAAGAAACCGGTGACAGCATCAAATTTTCTGATGATGAATTTAGAATGAATTTCCAGGTAAGCCGATATGAGTCTGATAAATATATTCTTAAATTATCCAATGCAGAACAGATCTCTGCGGTCTTCTCCGGGAAGACGACCTATATCTTTATTAAGAACGTAGTAAATTCTATAAATCTACCTTTTAAAATTAGTATTTCTAAGAAAATATTTGCTGATGGATATATTCTGAAAAGAACAGATCTTGTTTATTTATATTCTGTTGTAGCACGGCAATTGGGTCTTATGAAATGTTACCTGGATTTTGATGAAGACATTGAAATTCCCGAAGTTTATCATAATACCCCCATTATTACCTATAAATTATTTAAAGAAAATGAGAGGATTATATTAAATGGGATCTTAGATTATTCCAACGGAAACGAGATTCCAATGTCTGCAATTCGTCTTCCTGTAGAACTTGTGCGGTATGATCAAGATGAAGAGGTTACATGGTTCTATATCCCACCTCAGATCAAATATGAGATATTAAGTTTTGTAGAAAAGTTGCCTGAATCTAAAACCCATCAATTGGAAGAAAATTCGCAACTGATATTTGAAGGTCACGAAAATATCGATGCTTTAAAGAAAATCATTTTTGAAAATGCAGATCCTTCTTGGAATATTCAACTTTCGGAAGAATTGAAGAAGGAATTTGTTTACAAAGTTGATCTTAATCCGGTGATAAGAACGAAACAAACAAAAAGAATAGACTGGTTTGAATATGATATTGAATATAATTACAAAGATATAAAATTTACACATCAGGAATTAAAAGAGTTTTTTGATACAAAAGAGAAATTCCTGAAATTGGAAGATGGCAGATTGCTTTATTTCGAGAATAAAAGCGCCTTCTTAGAAATTGAGAAATTAATTAATAAAAGTAAGAAAACACCAAGCGAAGCATTTAAACTTTCTATCTATAATCTACCTTATGTTTATCAATTAAATACAATTAATAGCGGTATTAAAATTGAGGGTGATTCGTATCTGGAAGAGATGTTCACGGCAATCCTCAAGAGAAGACTGGATGAGCGAACTTCAATTACTTCAATACTAAGACCTGTAATGAGAAGTTATCAGAAAGCAGGATATCATTGGATGAAAATGCTAGAGCGGTTCGGTCTCTCCGGAATTCTGGCTGATGAGATGGGGTTGGGCAAAACTATTCAATCTATATCTGTTCTTTCGGATCTTCCTGCTGACTCAAGATCTATAGTGATCTGTCCTAAAACTCTTCTTTTTAATTGGGCTGCAGAAAT
>JAGLPW010000113.1 GCA_023137125.1 Candidatus Cloacimonadota bacterium
GTGAATCTTCTTTTTGCTTCGTATTCTATTATACAAAACGACATAGATGATCTGTCTGAGATTGAGTTTGATTATATAATTTTGGATGAAGCACAGCATATAAAAAATCCTTCAGCTTTACGAACAAAGGCTGTAAAGAAGCTTAAGGGTAAACATCGTTGCGCTCTTTCGGGAACTCCAATTGAAAACAATCCGACTGAATTGTGGTCTATATTTGATTTCCTGATGCCAGGATATTTACCAAAATCACAGAACTTCATTAATAAATATAAAAATGATTCAGATCTGCAAAAAGAAAGTAATGATAAACTCAAAATGCTTGTCTCTCCATTCATATTAAGAAGAAAGAAAAATGATGTGCTTATTGAGCTTCCTGATAAACAAGTGCAGCAAGTTTACTGTAAACTTACACCTGTTCAAGAAAAAATGTATCTTCAGATCCTTGAAGAAGTGAAAAACAGATATCTTGATACAGAAAATGTTGGAAATAGTTATCTTCACATTCTGGCAGCTCTTACCAAACTACGCCAGATATGTAATCATCCACACCTTGTTGATAAAGATGTCAAAGAGAATATTGAATTCTCAGGTAAGCTTGAACTATTGCGTGAAATTATTGTTGATGCTGTGGAAGGTGGTAAGAAACTGTTGATCTTTAGTCAGTTTGTACAAATGCTTAAAATACTAAGGGAGATGTTAAAAGAAGAAAAGATCACCTTTGAATATATGGATGGTTCAATAAAGAACAGGCAAAAAGTAATTGATAACTTTAATAATAATAACAACATTCGTACTTTTCTTATAAGTTTGAAAACGGGTGGTTATGGTTTGAACCTTACTTCTGCCGATACTGTGATAATTGTAGATCCCTGGTGGAATCCTATGGGTGAGAATCAAGCTATAGATAGAGCTCACAGGATAGGTCAAACAAAAAAAGTGATGGTCTACAAGATCATTACTAAAGGAACAATAGAAGAGAAGATCCTTGATCTTCAGCAAAATAAAAAAATGATGTTTGAAAATATAATTGAAGAAGGACAAAACGTAATTAAAAAAATGGATGCGGAGCAATTACGTAAACTTCTTGAATATTGAAAAATCATGAAATATTATTATTCTGTAGCAAAAGATAGAGAGAAAGAACTTAAAATTAAACGATCAACCTTCATCGCTCATCTGCATTATGTTCAAACAATGCAGGAAGCTAAAGAGTATATTTCTAATATTGCTGATGAACACAAAACTGCAAATCACAATTGCTGGGCATATATTGTGGGGGAAAAGGGTGAAACGTTTCATTCATCCGATGCTGGTGAACCATCCGGTACAGCAGGACAGCCAATGCTGAATGCTTTAAAAAAACATGAGATGACCAATATCGTAGCAGTTGTAACACGGTATTTTGGCGGAGTAAAACTTGGGATACGCGGTCTTATAGAAGCGTATGGCGAAACTGTTGAAGCAGCAATTGAAATTTCACCACTTAGGAAATTAATAAAATTATCTTCTTACAAAATTTCTTGTGGATATGATCTTGCTGAACAAATAAAATACAAGGTCGAACAGTTTACAGCTAAAGTAAGTAATGTAGATTACACTGCAGAAGTCACAATATCAATTTCAATTGAAGATCAATTAAAAGATGATCTAGAGAAATACCTGATTGAATTAGAAAAAGCCGGGAAACTGAAAATAGTAAAGTAGGGTCAATTCTCCGAATTGACCGACCAACTTATTTCAACAGCAAACACTTTTTCACCATTTTAGTTTTTCCATTTATGTTTAATTTATAGAAATAAACTCCAGAGCTGATTTGATTTCCATTAGCATCTTTGCCGTTCCAAACAACGGAATGTTTTCCTGCAGATTTTGTTTCATTTTCCAGTATGTTAACTTGTTGTCCTTTGATGTTATAGACTGTGAGTTTAACTTTACTTTCTTCCGGAATAGTGAAAGATATTGTTGTCTCAGGATTAAACGGGTTTGGATAGGATTGTAACATGTAATAACTTTTGATTATCTCTACCTCTGAATACTCAGTTAGAAAATCACTCGATCCATGTATTAAATAGATGTTTCCAAAATGTGTAAGTGAATCGGTTACATTTATCAAGAAATATAAAGAGTCTGACTCATTGAAATCAATTGCAACTTTTGAAGTATAAGGAACAAAATTAATAAAATCAGTTTCGAGATCATAATCATCATTCCAGTTGTCATCACCAGAATAATTAAAATGAAGTGTAAGCGGTTCGGGATCAAACTCATCAATGTACATCTCACAAGTTAACAAAAGCTTTATATTATCATTTGAAATGTTAAAGTCTGTTAAATTATAATCAGGCTCAAAAATATTGATGTTTTCTATTTGATTATTTTCTATGTTGTATTTAATTATAAATTCATCATCGTTGTTAAAATAGTAAAAGTCAGAATTAGAAATATGAATGTATAAATAATCCGTCAATTTCAGATCTAGCAATTCGGGATCTATGATCTCTGGATAGCTTGATATATCTATACTAAATTCACTTATGGTATTATCCTCATGGAATAATTTGAAATTTATTATTGGATCATATGATTCTTGATAAGCAACAACTAATACACTATCATTACCGCACATTTGTAGATTATGGCTTACCTCATTTAATGCCTGTTCATCCAAAATAGTAAAAGAATTTCCATTATCAGTTGAGCATAGAATTTTAATTAAATCTGTCTCTCTTTTACTGGCATTATTAATATCGGTAAAAGATTGGAAAAGAATCCTCCTATCATAATAATAATCCTTCATATAACCTACCGAATTATGTGTCCCGTCATAATGATGATTTTCAATATCCCATTCAAGATTTGAAGGATGATTAAATGGATCAGTCCCAGACCTATGGATGTATCCTCTTCTCCTTGCTGCAATAACACCATAAAAATGAAATATTCCTCTTTCATAGGCGATATCATCAGAGCTTTCCGGCCAGACTGGATTATACCACGGATAATCGGTACCATAGGGTGGAATATCTGATTGGGCATAATCAGGAGATTCATAAGGGAAACCACAGGCGGGGTATCCAGCAGGAGGATTGTTCCCATGTAAAACAAAAGATTCCAATTCTGGTGGTAAAAATATATCTGGATTTAATATATATTTATGTAGATCAATATAAGTTAATAATTCTTCTTCACCAGTTGATGGGTTTGTCCACCAAAAATCAGGAGTTGAACCATGGGGATGCTGATATTCAAAGCTAAAATATCCTGTAAAATTAGGATATGGCAATTCATCTCCAAAAGCTATTATTAAGCCGTAAATATAAACATCTCCATCACAGTTCGGTGCAACAATCTCATTAATAAATGGATCAAAATGCTTGTACTTAATAAATATTCTGTCTTCTGAATACAAACCGAAAAAGTCAGTTGTATTAAAATTAAATGGATCACTTGGCAAAGACCCAATTTCAGTATTTTCATAATAAATATCATTGGTGATATAAATATTTTCTGGGCTTCCCCATGATTGCAAACCGCCTACCATACCTTCAATCCAGAGTACACATTCCACCCAAACAGATTGGTTATTTAACGTCCCTGTTGGTCCTATTGTCCATATTGTATCATAGATAGCAACTTCATTCACCCAAATAGGATCTCCGATTGGAAAATCCGGGTGAGCAGCATCAGGATATGAATTGTAAACAATAAATGAAGAATCTGCTACGTGTTCAATATTTCCTATCATAGATGTATAATTATTCCCATTAATTTTTACATACACGATCTCAGCATCGGGAGGAAATGGTCTTATACCATTTTGCTCGATCTGACTTATATCTCTAGTAGAAGAGGATACAATATTTTCAGTTTGAAATACAAAACTATTTTGATCTGCATAATTGCTAACATCTTCAACAGCAATATAAATTACATCATTCTGGTTTGTAATATGAATAGGTTTGTATGCGCTTGTGGTAACATCCTCTATTTGAAAAGAATTACCATTATCTAACGAGATTGCTTTCCTGAGACTTCCATTCTTATATACAATAATTATTCTACCATTAGAAAGAACTTCCAAAACAGGGCTAATCTCGTCACTCGGTAAAAAAGAATCAACTAATGTTGTTTCAAAATTTTGTCCGTTATCTTCAGAGAATTTGAAAATAATTCCAAATATATTATCTTCAAAAAAGGTTGAGTAATATTCTTCTTTATATGTAATATAAATGTTTTCTCCAATTACTTTATATGCATCTTGTCCAGCAGTAATTGCAATATTCTGTTCATTAATTTGTATTGGCTCATTGAATTGAGCAAAACAACTCATTGTGATCATTATGAATACTATGAAAATAATCTTTCTCATTCTTTTCTCCAATAATTTACTTAAGTTATTGCGTCCTTAAAAAGATATTTATGTTAATTTCTAATCCTAATACTCTAAATCCCTCTTCTATCCTTATCCCAAATAATTTTATGCAGCTGTAATTGCATTCGTACAGGTAGCTTGTCTTCAGTTATCCATTTTGCTAGATCTTGAAAATTAAGTTTGCCTGAGACAGGAGAGAAGAGTATTTCATACTCATTCAGTTGATATTTCATTATAAAATCTTTTGCCCAATTATAATCAAAATTATTTGATAATACAAATTTGATCTCATCATTCTCTTGATTAATGAATTCAAGATTTTCAAGTAAGAAGCTATTTTCTTCACCGCTCCCCGGGCATTTTACATCAACGATTTTAATTATATATTTAGGGATATCTTTTAATGAGATCGATCCATTTGTTTCTAAAAGAATTGTGTATCTATCTTTATGTAATGATTCAAAAAGTTGATAAACTTCTGGTTGCAGAAGTGGCTCACCACCGGTTATTTCTACTAATTTAATAGTGTCGTATTCTTTTATTTTTGTAATAATATCATTTATGGATAGTGAAATATCACTTTCATAACTGTAGGTTGTATCGCAGTAATCACAGCGCAAATTGCATCCTGCTAAGCGAATGAAAATGCATGGTAAGCCAGCATAAGTTGATTCTCCCTGGATACTACAGAATATTTCTGATATTTCTAACATTTTTTCTCCCGCTAATCACACGAAAAAAATCTATAAAACTTAATCTGCCATTTCGCGATATTTTGCGCTTTACGTGGGTATGATTTTATCATGTGCCTCTGTGTTGATCTTTCCACATTCTTTTTGCTAATTTTCTACTGTGATCTCTGTGCCTCCGTGTCTCTGTGTTGATCTTTTAAAAAGGTAAGAACGGGAAATCTTTTTTATACCCTAGTTCCTTATTAATTAAATCTGTGATCTTTTCTGGATGTCCGAGTACAAATCTGTTTTTTCCAAAGAAATAATAGTCATCTTTAGTTATATTGAATTCATGCAAAAATTTAACATCACCATATATTGGAGTTCCCTGATAAATTAGAAGCTCAATATCTTCTATTTGAGTTTTAAGTAAATTTCTAAAAGGGTCTTCATCATGTTTGTTAATTAGAAGAAGATTAGAAGTGTTTTCACCAATTGTTCCGTATTCTGCTGTAAGTTTGAGAGCTTTTGCTGCATTTGTTGTGACCATTTTGAATAACTGTTGCATAGGAATATGCTGGAATTTATTGTGAGCAAACCTGAGTTCCTCCAAAAGATTAATACTTCCTGACATTGTGGAGTCAGTTCCTAAAACCACATTTACACCATACTCTAAACATGCATCTATATCAAGCGTTTCACCTATCAGATAGTAATTTGAATTTGGACACCAGCAGATAGAAGTTCCTGCCCTTGCGCATTCTTTGATCTGCTCTCTTGTAAGTGCGATCCCATGAACAAGAAGAGTATTCGATTTGAGTAATTCTAGCTCTTTTAATTTGGGAAAACATTTTATTGCCAGTTCATCAATTCCTTCTCCAAGATGTATAATAAAGGGAATATTCTTGTTAGTTTTTGCATATTCTTCTTCGGCACTGTCACCACCCCACCAGTTACCCATAGAAAGAGAATGGTGCTGTGTGTAACCCTCAAGAACATTTATAGGATTATCTTTATAATATGATGGTTTCTGTTTTGGAATATGGTCTTGTACAACAGTACAACCGGAAAATAAGTTTTTATAAATTCCTAATAAAACAATTTGGTTTGCAGCTTTTTGAGTAAGGTCAAAAGAACCATCATTTATCCAGATTTTATTTCTCTCGAGGAATGTATCTGTTCCCTTCATATCCTCAACCCAGATATTAACGTTAGGATATAATTTGCCGAAACCTGCCTTTGGGTACCAGTTGCTAATAAGATGGTCGTGGCTATTGATTAATGGAGGATAGGCAATGGAATTTGAACAATCAAATTGTATACTCTCATTTTTGAGTAATGAACTGTTGATCCTTATATTTGTATCTTTTATTATTTTATCAGGATTACAAACACAAGAATCAACTTTTA
>JAGLPW010000114.1 GCA_023137125.1 Candidatus Cloacimonadota bacterium
CCAACCAATCCCAGATCTGCAACTTTAAAGATTGGAGCATCGGCATCTTTATTTATTGCGATGATGTAATCTGAGGATTGCATTCCTGCTAAATGCTGAATTGCACCGGAAATTCCAACAGCAATATATATTTTGGGTTTAATAGTTTTTCCAGTCTGTCCAACTTGATGTGGATAGGATATCCAATCTGCATCAACAGAGGCTCTGGAGGCACCAACTGCAGCATCAAGTACTTTAGCAAGATCTTCTATTATTACAAAATTGTCCTTGTTCTTTAAACCTCTACCGCCTGTAACAACAAGATCAGCTTCTACAAGGTTAATTGTTTGTGATTCATCTTTTACGAATCCTAAAAATTTTGTGTCATCTTTCAGATCAGAGAAATCGATAGTCTCTTTGATAACAATACCCTCTTTAGAATCATCTCTTTCTAACGGATCCATTACTTTATGGCGGACTGTTGCCATTTGCGGAAGATGATTTGGTGTTACAATTGTTGCCAGAATATTTCCACCGAAAGCGGGTCTGGTTTGCAACAGATTATTTGTGTCGGGATCAATTTCCAAACCTGTACAGTCTGCAGTTAAGCCGGTGTGTAATTCCACAGCAACTCGTGGAATAAAAGAACGACCCATCACAGATGCACCCGAAAGTATTATCTCAGGTTTGTATTTATTTGCAAGTTCTGTTAATGCCTTAGCATATGGAAGATCTAAAAAATCCTTTAGTTTCGGATCATCAATCACAATAACTTTATCTGCACCAAAAGCAATAAGGTCTCCTGCAAGGTTTTCTATATTGTGCCCCATAAGAACAGCAACCAGATCGCATTCACGCTGCTCTGCTAGCTCTCTTCCTTTTCCTAAAAGTTCAAAAACTACCGGAGATATTTCATTGTTTTTTTGTTCGGCAAAAATCCAAATGTCTTTATATTTACTTCTATCAATTGCTTCCTGTCCGAATTTACGAATAATAATTGCATCGAATGGACATGCACTAACACAGGCACCGCAAAGTGTGCATTTATCCATATCGATCTCTGCGATTTTATCTTTAATTACAATTGCATCATACGCGCAAGCCTTTAAACAAAGCTCACATCCTATACATTTATCACGAATTACTTCAATCATATTTACAATTCCCTTCACGTAAAATTTAAATGAAAGATAAAAATGTCATTTCTCACGTCAAGTATAAATTTATCACAACCTTATATATATAGTAATTGATTGACACAAGAGCTGTCTGACAAGTTTTTGATCTATAATGATGATAAATCTAGAGGATGGAAATAAAGTGTCGGATAAACAAGAACTGATAAGAAATTTTTGTATTATTGCGCATATTGATCATGGTAAATCCACACTTGCAGATAGAATGCTGGAAGTAACTCATGTTATTGATATGGGTTCACATGAGGCCCTGGTGCTGGATGATATGGAGCTGGAAAAGGAACGCGGAATTACAATAAAATCTCATGCGATCCGAATGGAATACGAAAAAGATGGAAAAACATATATTCTTAATCTTATAGATACTCCGGGGCATGTGGATTTCTCATACGAAGTTTCACGCAGTCTTGCATCTTGTGATGGAGCTCTTCTCATAGTTGATGCATCTCAAGGGATAGAAGCTCAAACTATGAGTAATATGTATCTGGCAATGGAGAATGATCTTGAGATCATTCCTGTGATAAATAAAATTGACCTGCCAAAAGCAGATGTTGAAGGTACAGAACATGATATTGTAGAAAATATTGGTGTCTTACAAGAAAATGTATATAAGATCAGTGCTAAGACAGGAGTTGGAGTTGAAGAACTTATTGATGGTCTTATCAAAGATATTCCACCGCCTACAGGTGTATCAGATAAACCAACAAAAGCTCTCATTTTTGATTCATATTTTGATAAATACCGAGGTGTGATAATTCTAGTTAGGATATTTGATGGTAATCTGAATAAAGGTGATAGCATCAGATTACTTTCTACCAATAAAGAATATGCGATCGAGGAAATTGGTTATCTTGGATTGAAGCAAATTCCAACAAAAGGACTTAAAACGGGTGAAGTCGGATACATTATTGCTAATATTAAGAATATTTCTGATGCACGAGTTGGAGACACAATAACAACTGCTGAAAATGGTTGTACTGAAGTTTTACCCGGATTTGAAGAACCCAAGCCAATGGTTTATAGTGGTGTTTTCCCGCTCGATAAAGATGATCATGAGAACCTTCGAGATGCACTTGGAAAATTAAGCTTAAATGATGCATCACTTACTTATGAACCGGAAAGTTCACTTGCATTAGGTTTTGGTTTCCGTTGTGGTTTCTTAGGGATGTTACATCTGGAAATCGTTAAGGAAAGATTATCACGTGAGTATAATGTTCTAATAATTACCACAACTCCAAGTGTAAAATTCCTGATAAATATGGAAAACGGTACACAGAAAATTATCTATAATCCGGTTGATATGCCAGATCCTGCGGGAATTGCAAATATTGAAGAACCAATTATGGACATAGAAGTAATTGTTCCAAGTGAATATGTTGGGAATATTATGAACTTAGTTCAGGAACGACGCGGTATTCAAAAAGATATGCAGTATATAGATGAAAAAAGGTTATCGATCCATTATGAGATGCCGTTAATAGAGATTATTTTTGATTTCTATGATAGGCTTAAATCTTTAAGTCGTGGTTATGCATCTTTAGATTATTCGTTTAAGGAATTCAGGGTAGCAGATGTTGTGAAAGTGGATATGATGATCAATAGTGAACGTGTTGATGCGATGTCATTTATTTGCCATGCTGATAAAGCCTATAACTGGGGAAAAAGTATTACTCAGAAACTTAAAGAGGTTATTCCTAAACAGCAGTTCAAAGTTGCATTACAGGCTAGCATTGGTGCAAAGATCATTGCCAGAAGTACGATCAATGCCTTACGTAAAAATGTAACTGCCAAATGTTATGGCGGTGATATTACCAGAAAAAAGAAATTACTGGAAAAACAGAAAGAAGGAAAGAAACGCATGAAAGAGATAGGTTCTGTACAAGTTCCGCAAGAAGCGTTTTTGGAAGTTCTTAAAGCAGATCGAGGATAAGATAAACCACGGATGAGCACAGATAACACAGATAGAAAAACTGTCATTCTGAGGTCTCTGTTAGCCTTACTTCCGAAGAATCTCATGGTTTTCTTTTAGCTTTGCATCAATAAATAGTTAATGTGTACCGCGGATGAACACAGATAAACGCGGATAGAATAAAAAAGGAGTATTTTATGAAAATTAAAACAATAATAATTTTATTATTATTACTGATATTTATAATAATTCTATTTCAAAATTTAGAAGTTGTTTCAATCCAATTACTTTTCTGGAATTTCGAAATGCCCCGTGTGATCTTATTCCCAATAACTTTACTTCTTGGTGTTATTATTGGCTTCCTGCTTTCCAGTACAAGAAAGAAAAAGAAACAATTGAAGGATAATAGCACGGAAGAGAATTAGCTATAATTACCTATTAGTTTTGTAGTGTTTTCCCAGTCCTGCAGGAGGACGTGAACGGATCATTGCTCCAGCCAGAACGAGAATTGTCAGGATGTAAGGGATCATCTGTATTATTTCGTTTGGAACATTAAGATTTAGAGCTTGCATTCTCATTTGAAGCGCATCAGTATAGGCAAATAGATAACTGGCTCCGAATGCACCTAATGGATTCCATCCACCAAAGATATTTGCTGCTAATGCCATGTAACCTCTACCGGCGGACATATTCATGCTGAACCAGTTCAAATGCCCCAGAGAAAGATATGCACCACCAAGTCCACAAAGCACTCCACTAAATATCAGGCTTGTATATTGGATCTTTCTTATTTTAATTCCCAGAGTATCGGCAGCTTTCTGATATTCACCCACAACTCTCAATCTGAGTCCGAAAGGAGTTTTAAATAATATTATCCAAGAGAAAATTACAACAATGAACATCAAATACGCCAATATATTATGTGAGCCGAAAAGTTTTCCAAGAATGGGAATAGAAGATAGAATGGGAATAGTGATCTCGCTTAATCCTGTTACATTTACGGAGGTTCCTCTTGAATCCCAGAGTATCTGCATCAGCCAGGTTGTAATTCCTAACATGAGGATATTTAAGCCCACCCCTGCAACTACATGATTTGCTTCAAATTTGATGGTGAACAGTGCAAAAATGAAGCCGATCAATGCTCCTCCCATAATTGCAAATAAAATACCGATATATGGATTACCGGTAAGATAAGATCCAAGTACGCCTGCAAAAGCACCGGTGAGAAGCATGCCTTCTAAACCCAAATTAATAATCCCTGCTCGTTCAGAAAATACACCACCGATCGCCGCAAATACTAATGGAACCGAAATTCTGATCGCTGCAGAAAATGTATTGATATTGAATATAACTTCTAATATTTCCTGCATATTCTATTTCCTTAAGAGTTTTTTTATTAATATCGGTGCAGCTACAAAAAGAATTACCAGACCTTGAATTATTACCATAAGGTCCATGGGGATCTTGGCAAAAAGTTGCATTGTTATTCCACCGGTTTGTAAAGCTCCGAAAAGAATGGCGGCAAATAACACACCCCAAGGTTTGTTTTTTCCCAACACTGCCACAGCAATTCCTGTGAATCCGTATCCTGGTGAAAAGTTTGTGATAAATCTGTGCAGAACACCCATAACAATTGTAGAACCGGCCAATCCGGCTACAAAACCACTTATCATCATAGAAAGCACCATCATCTTATTGGAATTTATTCCTGCATATTCAGCTGCAGAACGGTTTTCACCTACAGTTTGAATTTTGTAACCCAATTTTGTACGTTTAAAAAATATATCTATGATAATAATAACAAAAACAGCAATAAAAATAGCCCAAGTCAATCTGGAATACTCGATCAATTCCGGTAATCTGGCAGATTCAGGAATTAAAACTGTTTGAGGTATCGGACCTTCTTCTTTGAAGTATTTCAGTAGCAGGTAACTAGCAGTCAGTATCCCAATATAGTTCATCATAATTGTTGTAACAACTTCATGAGCACCTGTTTTAGCTTTTAGATATCCCGGCAGAAAGCTCCATGCACTTCCTGCAAACCCTCCCATTATCAGTGCAATAGGTATTAAAATATAACCGGGAAGAAATCCAAGATAAATAGCAGTAATTGCAGTTGTAAAGGCGCCGAGATACATTTGGCCTTCACCACCAATATTGAATAATCCGGATTTAAAGCCAATAGCTACAGCTAATCCTGTGAAAATTAACGGTATCGTATTCATAAAGGTCTGTGTAAGATTAAAAACACTTCCAAATGCTCCATCAAATAAGGTGGAATAAGCCTTTATTACGCTGAATCCGGAAAGATGGATCAAAACAGCACCAACTAAAAATGCTAATAATATTGCAGTAAGAGAATAGATAGAATTTTCGTACTTTTTTAATATTTTAATCATTTTGTATTCTATTCTCAAGTTCCTTCTTTTCTTCTTCAGGAACTTTTTTCCCGGCCATGAGCAGACCCAGTTCTTCTTTAGTATAATTATTTTTTTTAGAAACAATTTCTCCTTCATATATTACTAATATCCTATCGGCGAGGGAGAGAAGTTCTTCCAATTCTGCTGATATCAGTAGAATGGCCTTATTTTGCTTCCGCATTTCCAGAATATTATTATGGATAAATTCTATCGCACCCACATCTACACCACGTGTGGGTTGGGCTGCCAGTATAAATTTCGGATCAGTAGAAAGCTCCCGACCGATCACCAGTTTTTGCTGATTACCTCCCGAAAGATTATTGGCAGTATCGTTCATTGATTGGCAGCGGACATCAAATTTTTCCAGAACTTCTTTGCAGTATTTGTTAATATCATTTTGCAGCAAAAATCCGTTTTTAGTAAAGCTATCTTGATTTCCCAGAATAATATTCTTAGCAAGACTATATGAGGGGACTAAGCCTCTTTTTAAACGATCTGAAGGGATATGGGATAATCCTCTTTTTCGTCTGATACCGGTAGGCGCATGAGTAATATCTTCACTATCCAGAATTATTTTACCACTTGTTACTTTTCGTAATCCTGCAATACATTCCTCCAACTCCAGTTGACCATTACCAGACACTCCGGCAATACCTACGATCTCTCCTTTACGGATTGAAATATTGATATTCTTCAATAACAGATTCTTATGTTTTCCAGTAAGAGAAATATCCTTTACTTCAAGGACATTATCCCCAACATCACTTTTTTCTTTGTTAACATTCAATAAAACTTCACGACCGACCATCATTCTCGCCAATTCTTTCGGACTAGTATCACAAGTATTTACCGTGCCGATCACTTTTCCTTTCCGTAAAACAGTCACTCTGTCTGAGATATTCATTGTTTCTTCAAGTTTATGTGTTATGAAAATAATGGTTTTTCCGCCTGCTTTCAGCTCTCTTAGAGTAGTAAAGAGATTATTAACTTCCTGAGGGGTTAGAACGGCGGTTGGTTCATCAAAGATCAATATTTCTGCTTTTCGATAAAGGACTTTTAGGATTTCTACTCGTTGCTGTTCACCAACCGAGATATTCTCAATTTTCTCATTTGTTTTTACTGCAAGATGATAATTATCGGAGATTTGTTTAACCTGCTCTCTGGCTTTTTTCATGTCAACTAAGCCGTTTTTTAAAGGTTCTTCACCAACAATAATGTTTTCTGTAGTGGTAAGTCTATCGATTAACATGAAATGCTGATGGATCATTCCTAAACCAAGTTCTATAGCTTTGTGTGGATTATCGATCTTACAGGGTTTCTCTCTTAAGAATATTTCGCCTTCCTCAGGATTATAAAGCCCGAATAGGTTGTTCATCAGGGTTGTTTTTCCTGCACCATTTTCACCAAGCAGACAATGGATCTCACCCTTTTTAATAGTTAGATCGATTTTATCATTGGCAATAAAATCACCGAATTTTTTTGTAATGCCTTTAAATTCTATAATATTCAAAATCTGTATTTTTTAATAATAATAAAAAGGGAACGATTTTTCAATCGTTCCCTGTAATTGGAACTATTTAACTTCTTCTATCGTGGCTGGTATCTCAATTTCTCCAGCGATTATTTTCTTCTTAGCAATTTCTAATTCAACAATTACATCTTCAGGTAAAAGATTTATAGAATATCCCAAAGCATCTTCTTTAAGACCAAGTGAATAGATTTTACCTTCGAATTTACCGTCTATTACATCTTTGATAGCTATGCATACTGTATTATCAACACGCTTCATCCCATTTGTAAGTACATTTTCGGGAGCAAGATAACCTTGATCTGAATCTGCACCGATCGAATAGAAATTCTTCTCTTTTGAAGCATTGATCACACCTAAACCAGATCTACCGGCAGCACCCCACACAACGTCTGCTCCCTGCTCATACATAGAGAGAGTGAGTTCCTTACCTTTAGCAGGATCTGCCCAATGGTTTACATAAGAATGAATGGCTTTCACACCATTATCAGCATAATTAACACCAGTCATGAATCCAGCAATGTTAGCATCTATAAGAGGTATTTTCATTCCACCAATAACACCAACAACCTTATCACCGTTAATTCTTACATCATCTGTTTTAATCGTCATAAGAGCTGAAGCATATCCCACCATAAATCCACGTTCTTGTTCCTTATAAACATAGGAAGCAACGTTAGGATTCATTACTACCATATCGATGATAGCAAAATTCTGCTTCTCAAACCGCTTTGAAATTTTAGTTAGTGCATCAGCCTGATCAAAACCGATTGAAATGATGAGATCATATTTTTTAGAATTAGCAAATTGAGCCAGATATGTCTCATATTCTGTAATTGCAGAAGGTTCAGCATAATCATATTCGATAGCGTATAGCTCTTTTGCTTTTTTCATCCCTTCCATCGCAGCATCATTAAATGATTTGTCACCCAAACCGCCTGTGGCAAATACAATAGCTACATTAGCTTCTGCAAAAGCACACATTGCAAATACCAAAATCAACATTGTTACAATTACTTTTTTCATTCGTCCTCCCTTTATTTGGTTAATTTCAATAATACTTTTAAAGTTCCTTTAGAAAAGGCAGTTTTAAAAGCATTTTTCCAATCTTCAATAAAAAAGGTTTTATCGATCAATTTTGTCAAATCTAATTTATTTTTCTGCATAAATTTAAGAGCTGGAGCAAAAGGACCGCAACGGGAACCTATCATTCTTATCTCTTTTCTAACCCAGAGAGATGGATTGATTTTAATATCACCGGCATAAGTACTTTTCAGTACAATAGTTCCTTTTGCGCACACTAAAAGGCTCGCATAATGTAAAGCCGATTCATAACCGGTACATTCAATGACAATATCAAAAGAGTTATCCAGATCAACAGATTCATTCAATATCATTGTTCTGCAAAAGTCTTGAGCAAGCTCCAGCTTACTCTCATGTTTTCCAATCATAGTAAGATTGCAGGAAGTTGTTGAAACTGCTCTGGCGATCAATTGTCCCAGCTTACCATCACCAATGATAACCACTTTATCTTGTTTGGAAATCTCAACATTCTGCAGAATATTGAAAGCTGCTGCCAAAGGTTCTGCAAAAACAGCATCTTCATCACTGATTTCATCGGGAACAATAAGCAGGTTTTCTATTGGAAGAGTTACGTATTCGGAAAAAACTCCATCCTTTCCACGAATACCCAGTGCTTTCCTTCGCGGACAATGGTTTTGCAGTCCACTTTTACAGAGAGAGCAAACTCCACAGCCAATATTGATCTCGCCAACTACTCTTTTTCCGATAAATTCTAATTGAGAACATTCTGTTACAATACCAACAAATTCATGTCCCAAAACTCCGATAAAAGGAACATAGCCGTTCATGATCTCATTATCTGTGTTGCATATTCCGGCAAAAGTTACTTTTATCAATGCTTCGTTTTCGGCAGGAACAGGAATGGGATAGTCCTTTCTTAATTCCAGTTTTTTATCAAAATAAAGAGCTTTCATTTTTGCTGTTTTAGAGTTAGAATGTTCCACTTTATCTCTGTCCGTATTTATTCAAATAGAAATCACGCATAAAATCAATATCGTCTTGAGAGAGTTCAACAGCTCCTCCCAGAGAATTAGCATAAATTACAGCTTGAGCCGATTTCTCTACAATTTGTGCTATTTTATAAGCCTCATTTAAATTATCTGCCACAGTTATTAATCCATGATTTGCCATTATGCATGCACTTTTATTACCAAGAGTAGTTACTGTTGATTGGGCTAATTCTTCTGAGCCGGGAAGGAAATATTCTGCAACTTCAACTTTCCCACCAACTATTTGGATCATATCTTCACAGGTGGCAGGAATTGGTTTCCTGGCAATTGCAAAAGCGGTGCAGCAAACGCTATGAGTATGAACAATTGCATTTATTTTTTTCTTAGCTTTATAAATTGCAGAATGCAGAGGAAGCTCGATTGATGGCTTTTTATTACCATCAATAATTTTCCCCGTCAGATCAATAACAACGATATCTTCGGCAGTTATTGTTTCATATGCAATTCCCGATGGTGTAATGGCAAAGTGGTTATCATCAATTCTTGCAGAGATGTTTCCCCAGGTTCCCAGATTAAAACCGGAAGCTGCGATATCTTTTCCTAAATTAGCAATATCATTTCTTATATCTTTATATAACATAAATTCCTCTATTTCAGTTTTAGAATATTTTCTTTAAATGGTTTATAGATTATTCCCTTTTCTGTAATAATTACTGTGATATTTTCGTTTGGTGTTACATCAAAAGCGGGATTGTATACTTCAATATTATCAGGTGCAACCTGAACACCTCTAATGTGGGTTACTTCTTTTGATGAACGCTCTTCAATTTCAATCTCACTACCTGTTTCAATTTCAAAATCTATTGTAGTAGTTGGAGCGACTATATAGAATGGAACATCATAAGCTTTTGCAATCACAGAAAGCATGAACGTACCGATTTTATTTGCACTATCACCATTTGTGGCAATTCTGTCTGCCCCAACCAATATCAGGTCGATCTTGCCGTCACGGATCAATGTCGCTGCCACGTTATCAGCAATAAGTTTTGCCGGAATTCCTTCTTGAACCAGTTCCCATGCAGTAAGTCTGGCTCCCTGCAAACGAGGTCTGGTTTCGTCAGCATAAACGAAAATATCTTTTCCATTTTCAAAAGCTGCTCGGATAACTCCCAGAGCTGTTCCATATTCCACAGTGGCAAGTGCTCCGGTATTGCAGTGAGTTAAGATCGTAGCTTTTTGGGGAATGAGTGAATTCCCATACTGCCCCATTTTCTTATTAGTTTTCACATCTTCATCAGCAATTTTATCTGCTTCTGCTTTCAATTTGCACAATATTTCTTCAGGAGAATCACTCTCGACTAATAATGTCCTCATGCGCGTAATTGCCCACATCAAATTAACAGCAGTTGGGCGGGAGCTATTGATAATATCACAAGCCGTTTGCATTTGCTCCAAAAATTGTTTTATTGGGAATTCAATGAATTCGAGAGCGGCAAGAACAACCCCATATGCTGCAGTTACACCGATAGCAGGAGCTCCTCTAACTACCATATCGGCAATAGCAAATTCAACGTCTTTATAATTCCGGCAAATGAACTTTTCATATTTCTGTGGTAAAGCCCTTTGATCGATCAGATATAATTTATTGTTTTTAAATTCTAACGAACGGATTGGATAATTCATAATGCTCCTCATAATTATATATACTCTAAAAAGTAGAAGATAGAACCTTGATTTTAATGTCAAATAAATAATTAAAACCATAATTGCTAAATTATTAAATGGAAGAAATAATGAAGGATAAAATAAGCTTTAACCTTCTAATCTATTCATTTATAGGAACTTGGAAGGTGTTGCTGACAAGAAACTTGACAGTAAGGTTAACGAATTAATTTTAGATTTAAATATAAAGAGTGATTTTAGCTAACTAATGAAGTTTAAATTATTAATAAAAGAATGGAGGTTCATTAATGGTACCAATGATTTGGTATGTTGCACCCGTAGGAGCGATTACCGCTTTAATTTTTGCTTATATTTTTTACTTAGGAGTAAAAAAAGAAGACCCGGGTAATGAAACGATGCAGACAATTGCCAAGCATGTGCGGGATGGTGCATTTGCTTACTTGAAACAACAATATAAAGGCGTAGGAATTTTCTTTCTCGTAGCCTTTATATTATTTAATATTATGGCTCATGTGCTACATGTGCTGCACTGGCTTATCCCATGGGCTTTTCTCACTGGAGGTTTTTTCAGTGGATTGGCAGGTTGGATAGGAATGAACACTGCAACGCTGGCATCGAATAGAACTGCTCAGGGAGCTTCTGTAAGTTTGAATAAAGGGCTTAAAGTTGCCTTTAGAGCAGGTGCTGTGATGGGGCTTGTTGTTGTTGGACTGGCTCTGATTGATATTACAGCCTGGTTCTATGCTTTGAATTATTTTAATTTCCCACTTCACACGATCACAGTGATCATGCTTAGTTTTGGAATGGGTGCTTCTACTCAGGCTCTTTTTGCCCGTCTCGGTGGGGGAATTTATACCAAAGCTGCTGACGTTGGAGCAGACCTGGTAGGAAAAGTTGAAGCCGGTATCCCTGAAGATGATCCACGTAATCCGGCAACTATTGCTGATAATGTTGGAGATAACGTTGGTGATGTTGCAGGAATGGGTGCCGATCTTTATGAATCTTATGCCGGATCGATTCTGGCGACGGCTGCACTCGGAATGGCAGCGGTTACGCAGATTTTTGGTCATGGAACTATTGAAATGACCGAATGGGCAATCAGGTTCGTAACTGCTCCGATGGTTCTTGCCGGTGTGGGCGCATTTCTTTCCATAATAGGAATTTATCTGGTTTCCACCAAAGAGAGTGCCGGAACCAAAGAATTGATGTTTGCCTTGAATAAAGGTGTATATGGCAGCTCGATCCTCATTGCAATTGTTGCTTATTTTGTAACAAAAATTATGCTCCCCGCTGAATATTCGTTTGGCATATTCCTTGCCAGTATGATTGGACTTCTGGCAGGAATTCTAATAGGTTATTTTACTGAACGTTCCACTTCTACTGCTTATGCTCCTACCAGGGGTATTGCCAAGCAGGGTGAGTATGGTCCAGCTACGGTTATCATCGATGGTTTGGCTGTGGGAATGAAATCTACAGCTGCTCCGGTAATCATTATTGGTATTGCGATCATGGCTGCTTTCAGTGTGAGCAAAGGTTTCACAATTCCGGAATTGGGATTGTATGGAATCGGTTTTGGAGCTGTAGGAATGTTGGCGACATTGGGTGTTACTCTGGCTATGGATGCTTTTGGTCCAGTTGCCGACAATGCCGGTGGAAACGCTGAGATGAGTAAATTATCTGAAGAAGTTCGAAAAAGAACTGATGCACTGGACAGTGTAGGAAACACTACTGCTGCTACAGGAAAAGGTTTTGCTATCGGTTCCGCAGCACTTACGGCAATGGCACTTCTAGCTGCATATTTGGAAGAGGTGAGAACAGGTTTGATGCATCTTGGAATGAAGGTCCTGACAATAGATTTTGGAAATGGTTTAGTTAGAACTGTTGATATTGCAAGTGCTTCTATCTCAGATTTTATGAACTACTACTCAATTAACCTGATGAATCCTAAATTCCTGATCGGATTATTTATGGGCTCTATGGTTACTTTCGTTTTTGCTGCTTTCACTATGAAAGCAGTTGGAAAGGTAGCAGGAGAAATGGTGGCAGAAGTTCGTCGTCAGTTCCGTGAGATTCCTGGAATCATGGAAGGTACTGCCGAACCCGAATATGCTAAATGTGTTAAAATTTCTACTGTTGGAGCACAAAGAGAGATGGTTGCTCCAGCACTTTTGGGAATTCTTACACCTATCGTTATCGGATTGATTCTGGGGGTTGGCGGTGTTATGGGACTTTTGGCCGGTGGATTATCTACAGGTTTGGTGCTGGCGATCATGATGAATAATGCCGGTGGAGCCTGGGATAATGCCAAGAAGCATATCGAAACTGGACATCATGGCGGTAAAGGTTCGGACTTTCATAAAGCTGCTGTTGTTGGTGACACAGTGGGAGATCCGTTCAAAGATACAGCCGGTCCTTCAATTAATATCTTGATTAAATTAATGAGCATGGTAAGTATTGTTTTCGCTGGTCTCATTGTTGCTTATTCACCTATG
>JAGLPW010000115.1 GCA_023137125.1 Candidatus Cloacimonadota bacterium
ACGATACAGAAGATACAAAAGTTATTGAAGAAGAAACAACAGAATTGGATGTTACTGAATAATACAGTTTTGTAGGATATAATTAAAAGACGGGGTGCAAACCTCGTCTTTTTTTGGTAAGTTTATGAAAAGTAGATATATATTAATATTGATGATCGTATTAACTGTGATCTCTCTGCATTCGGAAGAGAAGGTGGGATTAGTTCTTAGTGGAGGAGGTGCTCGCGGTTTGGCTCATATCGGCATTCTAAAGGTGATCGATGAGCTTGGTATTAAAGTTGATTATATTGCCGGTACAAGTATGGGTGCGGTAGTAGGTGGATTATATGCCATGGGATATTCTGCTATAGAAATTGAAGAGATGATACTCAAAAATGATTTTGATAATATATTTGATGAAGCTGTATCGCGGGAAGATCTCTACATCGGGCAAAAGCGGTGGATGCCTTATGCTAATTATTACTTTGATCTTGATAATAAATTCCGTCCTAGCCTTCCTGAAGCTTTGTTCTCGGGTTCTAAGTTAATAAACACACTTTTTGATTACACTTATGCAGCTTCAAATATCAATGAATTTAATGAGCTTCCAATAGAATTCAAGTGTGTAGCTACGAATATTATTACGGGAAAGATGAAAGTTTTTGATAAAGGAAATCTACATGAAGTAATGCGTGCTTCGATGTCTGCACCTTCTATATTGGAACCAATGAAATTGGATGATGAGCTCTATATTGATGGCGGTATCAGAGCAAACTTACCTTCTGAAATTGTGAAAGAGATGGGTGCTGATATAATTATTGGTTTGCAATTGAGTTCTGAACTAAGATCTAAAGAGAATCTAGATAATCTGATAAAAGTTTTAGATCAGACAATTAATTTCAGTATGACCGATAATGTAAAAAAATCTATTGATCTTTGTGATATCTTGATCAAGCCGGAATTATCTGAACTTTCTAATTATAATTTTAGCAATATAAAAAAAATAATTGATCTTGGTGAAATTGCTGCACGTAAGCATATTGATGAGCTTAATAAGCTTCCAAAAAGTATAGAAAGAATATTTGTTGATGCTACACTAAATAAGATAAGTTTCACTAAAATTTCGGTTGCAGGTAATGAACATCTTAGTAATGCAAAAATAAGAGAATATGTTGGTTTGAAAACAAGTACATCTTATTCTAAAATAGAAATTCTTCAAGCAATTAAGGGAGCATACAACTCTCAATTTTTTAAATATATTTATCCTGTGATCAGTTATGTTAATGAAGAATACGAACTAATATTGAAGGTTAAAGAAAGAAATAGAAAGCGACTTGGTTTTGCTCTTTCTTCCAATACAGACCAAGAAGTAGTTGTTGGTTTAACATTGGAATTAAATAATTATATTCAGCATAATTCAAAGTTATTGATAAATGCACAAATTGGCGATAAGAACGAGTTGAATGTAGATTATGTTAAGAATTTTGGCAAACATTGGGGAATTTATTTTAGAGCTTTTCCATACGTTAAGGAGCAGAGACTTTATTCTTATGGAGAAGATCATACTAAAACGAACAGTGTATATTCTGTGGAATATGGAGCCACCACCGGTATAGGATTCTATGCAAGGAACTCAATTATTGCTGAATTGTATGGATACAGTTTTAGATCCAGATTATATAAGCATATTGGTGAATTTGTGAATAGTGAGTTTTATTCTTCCGGTTTGGGTATCAAACTTTACCATGAGAGTTTGGATGATTATATTTTTCCTATGCATGGAGTACAATTTCTGGCAAAACTTTCTACTGCAAGAGAAGGAATCTATAGTGATGTAGGGAATAAGAAATTCTATTCCAAACTGAGAATGCTAATGCCATTTGGTAACACATTTTCTGTAAAATATCAATTCGAATATGGTTCCCATTTTGATAGTGAAGAAGAGGAATTCGATCCGTTCTACATTGGTGGGATTGATAGTTTTATCGGGCTATATCCGGCAGAAAAAAGTGCAGCAATTTATAAGATCAACACAATAGCGATGAGATTTAATCCGATAAAAAATCTTTTTTTTGATATTCAATTCAACGTTTTACAGCTGGGAGATATAGATTACTGGACTGCTGAAGATGACTTTTTTAAAGCAGCTGGAATAAAACTGGGATATAAAACTTTCTTAGGTTCATTAAGAATTGGTGCAGCTCTAGATGAGGATAAAGAAAATCACTTCTATTTCTCCTTTGGCTATAATTTCGATCCATTCGAGTTTTCAAGAAGATAAAACAATTCCATAGTGACATATCATTTAAATTTTGTAGATTATCTGATATCAAGTAAATAATTATTGACCTTTAATATATGGATTTTTTTTCTACATTAATGTTGGAGGATGAATGGCTGAAAAAGATATAATAATAAATAGAAATAATTCGGGAACCTTACCTGTAATTCCACTCAGGAATTTACTTTTGGCTCCCAATACAATAACACCACTTCTGGTTGGCAGAGAACTTTCTATCCATGCTGCAGAAACAGCTTTAATAAGTGATAAAAGGATAATATGTGTAACTCAGAAATATGAGGCTTTAACGGACGAAGATCCAAAAGCTAAGGATCTATATCGTTTTGGAACTATCTGCACCATATTACAGACAATGAAGCTTCCTGATGGAAATATGAGATTACTTGTTGAAGGCGAAAAGCGGGTACTGATAGAAAAATATCGCAGGAACAAAAAATATTTAACTGCAAATTATATAATTCAGGATAAAGTGCTTTCAGAAAACGAATTGGAAAGCGAAGCACTATTACGTTCTTTCAGAAAAGCTTTTAAGAGCTATGTCAATCTTAATAAATCAATTCCGGAAGAGGCAATGATACCGCTTAGTGATGCTGAAAATGCAGATGAATTCTTCTATTATGCACTTTCGAATATCCAGCTTGATATAAGCAGGAAGCAACAACTTTTTGAATTGAACGATCTTTTTGAATCAATTTCCCAATTGTATAGAATTGTCATCGAGGAAATTCAAATATTAAAACTGGAGTATAAGATCGATGGCACTGTGAAGAGCAAGCTTAGTAAATTACAGCGTGAGTATTATTTGAATGAGCAGCTTAAAGCAATCCATAAAGAGCTTGGTATAACTAAAGAAGATAAGACCGAATTACTTGAATTCAAGAAGAAAATTGAAAAAGCAAACTTAAGTGATCATGCGAAAAAGAAAGCAGAAGGCGAACTTGAACGCTTTGCTCATATGAATTCTTATTCACCCGAATATTCTGTAACTCATACTTATCTTACCTGGATCTTAGATCTCCCGTGGGATGAACCCCATTTGAAGGATTTCGATCTTAATATTGCTCAAAACATATTAGATGATGACCATTATGGGTTGGTAAAAGTTAAAGAACGCATCTTGGAATATCTTGCTGTAGTTAAACTGGCTGAGAAAGTAAAAGGGCAGATATTGTGTTTTGTTGGTCCTCCGGGAGTTGGAAAAACTTCCTTAGGAAAATCTATCGCACGTGCCATGGATAGAAAATTTGTAAGATTATCTCTGGGTGGAGTTCGAGATGAAGCTGAAATACGTGGACACCGAAGAACTTATGTAGGTGCACTTCCTGGAGTGATAATACAAAGTATGAAAAAAGCAGGAACCACTAATCCACTTATAATGATGGATGAGATAGATAAAATGAGCAGCGATTTCCGGGGAGATCCCGCCTCGGCATTGTTAGAAGTATTAGACCCGGAACAAAATGACTCGTTCCGTGACCATTATCTCGATTTTGAATACGACCTTTCTCAAGTGATCTTTATTACAACAGCTAATACTCTAAATTCAATTCCACAACCTTTGTTGGATAGAATGGAAGTGATAGAAATTCCTGGCTACACAGCCTATGAAAAGATCCATATCGCCACAAAACATCTGGTTCCAAAGGTTATTAAAGAACACGATCTGAAAGGTAAAGTTAAGATCAAATATCTAAAGACGACATTAGAAAAAATAATCAAACTTTATACAAGAGAAGCAGGTGTGCGTGGACTAGAAAGACAGATCGCTAAAATATTAAGAAAGATCGCCAAGAAGTATGTTGAGGGAAAATTAAAGGGGCTTGTTTCTGTAAAAGCAACTGATCTGGAAGAATACCTTGGTATTCCTAAACACCTTTATTCTGAAGTAAACAGGAAGGATGCCGTAGGTCTTGTTACCGGTCTTGCCTGGACGAGGTTCGGGGGAGAAACACTGCAGATTGAAGTTATTAAAGTTAAAGGTAAAGGGAACCTCAAGCTTACCGGACAACTTGGTGATGTGATGCAGGAATCTGCTCAGGCTGCTTTCAGTTATGCCAGACTTCATGCCGCAAAATATAATATCGATGAAAACTTTTATAAAAAATGTGATCTTCATCTCCACATCCCCGAAGGAGCAATTCCCAAAGATGGACCTTCTGCAGGAGTGACTTTGGTTACGGCGATAATATCTATTCTTTCCAACAGAAAAGTGAAACATGATTTTGCCATGACAGGTGAAATAACACTTTCCGGTAATGTGCTTCCTATTGGTGGATTGGCAGAAAAATTAATAGCTGTGAAAAGAGCTAAGATCAAGAATGTTCTAATTCCCAAAACGAACGAACCTTCCTTAACAGAAGTAAATGAAGAAATTAAAAAAGGTTTGAATATTATCCTGGTCGACACGATTGAGGAAGTTCTGCAATACGCACTTTGCTAAGAATTGTGAAAGTACGGGTGTGATGAAATTTTCTATTTCAGATAGAGAAACTTTAGTGGATGGTACTAAGCGATTCATCATCAAAGTCCCACGCCAAGAACTTATCTATCTGGGTTATATTCTGGAATCATTTGAAGGATGGTGCAATTATACTACTCCCAATAAAAATGAACCTTTTTTGCAAGTTGATGTAACCCCAGATTATCTTGATGATTTCAATAAATTAATTCAGGCACTATCAGAATGGAATTATGAAGAAATATAATATCGAAAGTCTGGTAGAGAAAGCCTTGAAAGGCAATATTGTTGCCACAGCAAAACTAATCTCGTTATGCGAAAACACAGATGAAAACGAGAAAATAATCAAACTCATTTCACCTCATTTGGGTAATGCATACATAATTGGAATAACAGGAGCACCTGGAGTTGGGAAGAGCACCCTGACCGATAAACTGATAATAAATTTAAGAAAACAAAACTTTAAAGTGGGTGTTATCGCTGTTGACCCAACCAGCCCTTTTTCGGGCGGTGCTATCTTAGGTGACCGTATCAGATTACAAAAACACGCTACCGACGATAATGTTTTTATAAGAAGTATGGCATCTCGTGGACATCTTGGCGGTATTTCGTCTGCAACCGGAGATGCTGTTAAAATATTGGATGCCTATGGTTGTGATTTTATTTTCATTGAAACTATGGGAGTAGGTCAATCGGAAGTTGAAGTTGTAAAAAATGTTGATACTACAATTCTGATATTAATTCCCGGAATGGGTGATGAAATTCAGGTGTTAAAAGCCGGTGTGATGGAAATTGCCGATATTTTTGTGGTGAATAAAGCCGATAAAGACGGTGTGGAAAGAACAGTGTTGGAAATTGAGATGCTGCAGAATCTATCGGAATCTAAAGATCGCCTGGCACCAATCTGTAAAGTTATTGCCCGTGATAACCAAGGTATAGAAGATCTTGCAAAGGCAATCCATCAGCACTATGTATATCTAAAAGAAAATAACCTTTTTGATGCCAATCGTAAGAAACGATTGGAAATGGAATTAAAGCAGATCGTTCATAATAAATTATTAGAAAAAACTTTTCAATTTGTAGCAGAGAATTATGCAATCGATAAAATAATTGAAGATGCATACGATAATAAAACTGATGTCTATTCGATAGTGAATAAATTATTGAAAAAAGTTGTGAAGATCTAAAGAATTTTTATAGCTCTCTCTTTTTCATATTAATATATAGATCCTCAACCTTCTTCCTTGCCCAGGGTGTTCTTCTCAGGAATTTAAGACTGGATTTCACGGAAGGATCTATATTGAAACACTTAATATTTATAAATTTACCCAGCTTATCCCAACCATAATGCTCAACCAAACTATTCACTATCTTTTCCAAGGTCATACCTTGTAATAAATTGTTCGAATGCTTTTCACTCATAAATTATTTGCTCTATCATTAATTTTCTTTAGTCTGTCGTTAGTCAGTTGTG
>JAGLPW010000116.1 GCA_023137125.1 Candidatus Cloacimonadota bacterium
TCAAAGTTCGGTTCATAAAGTTCAATTTTGTTTCCTTCAATGTCCATTATGTGAACAAATTTACCATATTCATAGGTTTCAATTGTATCAACAAAGATTACGTCTTCTTTCTTTAGTTGTTCAACAAGTTTATCCAAGTTATCAACTCTATAATTGATCATGAAGTCCTTAGTTGAAGGATCAAAATAATTGGTTGTTTTAGGAAACGGACTCCATTGGATAGAACCTCTTCTTGTTGGGTTTGTACCCTCTTGCCATTCAAAACGGGTGCCAAATTGGTTTGTATCAAAACTCAAATGGATTTTGTACCATTCCTTTATCTTATCAGGATCTTTGCACTTAAAAAAGATCCCTCCAATACCTGTTACCTTCTTCATTTTGGTGTTATCATCCGGCTGTCCTAAGGTAATGCTATTTTTTGATTGTTCGCTAATGATTTCTTTGAAAAAATAACCAAAACAAAATGATAAAGCAATTACTAAAATTATTAATATCTTTCTTTTTATCATAACTATTCCTTTATTTTATTTTTCTAATAAAAGAACAATGTATTTTAGGTCAAACAAATTAGTCTTCCATTAATGTTTTGCGTGTGCGGCGGGATCGGAACGATCACGCCCCGAAACAAATAAAACAAGGTTTGAATCGTAAGATTCAAGCCGGGAAGAATAATAAACCCTACCGCTGACACGCTTGTTAGGCGATCCTATCATTTGAAGTCTTTTGACAAAAAGTCTTCTTTAAACTTATCAATCTTTTCATTTATATCATCATGGCTGTTTATTCCCGATACTATTCCTTTACTAGTAATTTTTTTTATTTTCATGAATTCATATAATGTGTAAGTCTTCTCATATTTTATCATCTCTGCGAAATCATAAAAAATGTACTTTTTTTCGTTGTATGGTAATCGAATAATTAATATTAATAATCCAATTTCTTCTGAATATGAAACCGAAATATCACCTTTAGACTTTTCCTCTAATAGTAACTTATTTTTTTTAGTATCGTATATCAAATAATACAAATCAGTTATATCCTGTTTATTACTTCTATTTGAAATAACACATAAAAATTTACCATCTGTCGTTACAGTTGGTTGACTTGCTGAATCTCCTTGGAGTTCGTTTGTATATATTATTTCACCTTTTTGATTCAGAATCATTACAGTTGATTTTTTATATTTAATCTGATCATGCGAAGTCATAAATGTAATCCCGTAACTAACTGCTATATTATTAATATGTACAGAATCTACTTTTGGAAAGCGTTGTAAATGAAAATTTATAACAGCCTGACTTATTACATCATAACCATACTTCATTTCTTCATTTAAGATACTAGAAGGTAACAAGTCGGAAAGATTTGCATTTTTTAGATCTATCCTTGGAACTATTAAACCAATCCTTTCAATTGGGTAAGGAAATTTTAAATAAGGATTATTATCATCAATATCAAATTCATTAATTAAAAGATTATTTTCTTTAAAAAGTATTTTACTAGAATATCCACTTTTATTATTATTATGCTGATCTCTGATTATGGCTGTTACTAAATCAATGTTTTTTGAAATTGTTCTAAATTCTTCTTCAGACCATACTATTACAGAACATAAAAGAAACAGTATTAAAATTAATTTTCTAATCATTTTACCTCAAAATATTTTTTAGTACAAACTGGATCGCCTAACATGTGCACGCTGCGCCCTTATAAAAGTGCGTATAACCAACCTATAGTTACACTAAAAAGGTTCGTCATAACTCCATGCTTATATCTCACTTTTCCTTTTTAATTTGCAAAATCAAAACTGCAAATTCTCAACCCATCTGTCAATCAGTTAATAAAATTGGGCATCTAAAATTCCCAGCAAATATAACCTTCACCTGTAATAAAGCCCCTATGATCTTTTTTGATCTTAATTCCGGGAGAATAACTTTGTCCCATTTGACTAACTATAATTTCATAATATGTAATTTCCATGTCATCATTAAAAAATGTATTTGTATAAAGATTCAACAATTCATTTTCGAATATTCTACTGTCTATTACCCAGCAAATTCCCAACCACTCATCTTTATTAAATAAAGCATGATTAACATCCAGTCCGGTACGTATAAAGGCGTTGAAATGCACACCTCCGGATATTCTGTTCACATCAGAGCTGATCAAATTAAGTTCAAATCCGGTATTTGCCGACCAATATTTTTTGGAATTATAAGCGATCTTGAATTGGGTGGTTTTCCCCTGGTGAAGAGTGTTATTCCAAGAAATATTTCTACTTCGGTATCTTATTTCGAAATCTCCGATCAAAATATTTTGGAGTTCACCAAGATGTACAAAATTGAACTTTTTGTAATTGTAATTCATTCGCCAATTAAACCGGTGCTTACGTGATATTGCTTTAAATACCGACAATGATCCTGAAAGGTTATTAAGATAATAATAAATATTGGAATTGTAGAACTCACTCTCTTTGTTATTCATTTCATATCTTCTGAATCCTGAATTGAATAAAAAGTTATTAGAGATCAGAATAGAATTAGTGAACAAGAAATTCTGCAATCCATTTTCCTGATTAAAATCACCTGTCAGGTTACCGCTAAATCTTCTTCCATTTTTAGATATGGAGAAATAGTAATCATTATTATCTTCAGCTTGGCTCCAGACAGCATTGCTGTTCCAGTTATTATAATTCAGGATGATCCCATTTCTGCTTTCTTCCGCTTCTTCCCGGCTATGCTGCAAGCCAATTGTACCATTACTGAAATATCTATCAAAAGCAAATTGATAATCTATATCACTATTATATTGTTCACGATCAGCATAAAGATGGTATTGTTGGTAATTTAATTCCGCTGAGGTAAGAGAATGATCTTCATAATAATTTTCCTGCTGGAAATAGAGTGTATTTTCAATTTCTAATCTATGAAATTTAGTTGAGATTCCTTTATCGGTGATATATCCTTCTTCAAAATATGCTACTTCTTTTCCTACTATGTTCTGATTCAATTTAAAAGATTGGGGAAGATTAATTTTGAAACTTTCAGAGGAACTCCATGCGCTATTAATTATTCCAGCGGTTATGCCGTAAATATTTTTTAAAGGGTAATTAAGTAGGGAATCTGCAGTGTTTAAAGCTGCTTCTCCGGTTATTTTAATTATCTCATTTCTTAATTGGACTTTTTCAAAGTTGTTCATCTGCTCTATATCAGAGTGAGGATCTTGAGAGAAATTTAAATTACTTAGAACTGGATAATAAGGTTTGAATTTTTCAGTTGTGTAAATTCTATTTTGAGAAGGGTGAAAATCGAATATCCCACTTTCTGCTGTTGCAAACAAACCGGCAGAATCCAACACATCAAATTCAACTATTTTATTATTGAAGATCATGAATCCTCGGGTATGTTTAGGAAAGAACTCAATAAAATTCGAGCTTTTATATTTGGAAGAAAGGTATCCAAACCAGCCATCATCAACAAGATTCAAAGTTATATCAATTGGTTTTTCAGCCCGGAATATTTCTTCATTATCAATTATAAAAAAGGTTACATTTTTAGCGGATAAATACTCGACTTCATCAAATTTATTTTTATGAAAGACCGTAATATCAGCATCACTGGATACATTCCCACATTGCCAGACTGAATCAGCTAAGATTATATAATCTTTCCAATTATTATGTTGATCTTCAATAATTCTGGCATTCACCTTCCCATTTGAATTTGCTTCGATCTTTGAAGCAGAAATTTGAGCTTCTCCAATTTGATTCGGAATAAATATCGATATAAACTTATTCTCTTTACTGGGTGGAAGTCTTGCTTCCAGAATTTGATGTTCATTATTAAAGACACGTTTTGTATGTAATCCTGTTTTTTGGGTGAGTAGAAGTGCATTATCATCTTTAGAAATAAATTCAACATCAAGGCAGCTAGTTTCTTGTACCCATTTTGCACACGTTGTATTTGTTTTCTCAAGTGTTCCCAAACCATGCCAGGGAATTGAATATCTATTCTTTCTATCAGATTCAAATTCATCCAAAACAACAAAATATCTCTGGTTTGTAAACCAGATCGAACGAGTAATATCTGTTTCTCTGTAATTTGATCTTATCACGGATGCAGAAATGTGTTCAGAGCCAAAGTAATCATACATTTCAACATTTAGCTCATCTCCCCAAACCGGATTCAAATTTGGTCCAAGTCCGTTAATTAATGGAATATTATGAGCTTGAGCAGATATAAACCAGGTTCTATTCACGTCATTCACACCTTTTATTCCATATCCGGAATCGATAAGAAAATCTTTATTAAAAGCAGATAATGTAAATGCTCCGGGCTCAAAGTGATCGTGATGAGTATCATTTTTTCTGTCTGGTTCACCCAGAAAAAGTGCGTAAATATCCATCTCACCTCTGAATATAGACATTCCACCATCGGGATAATATATTGCCGGATCGTAGTCTGGTTTTATTGGAAATGTTCTGTCATCAAATCCACAGAAAACATCAATATATTTCAGGTCACTCTCTTTATAATTCTCCTTGTTTTCTTCATATAAAAATACTAGTTCATTCTCATATTTGGTTAAACCGGAACCTAAGGGTTGAAAAAGAGATGAATGGTAAAATGCGTCATCAAAAAGGGGAACACTACCATCCGATTTTTCAATATCAATAAGCCAACGTATGAATTTTTTCAGCCGAGGAACTTTTAAAATATTTGTATTGGTAGAGTTATTTAAATAATGAGCAAAGGGAAATAATATTGATGCAACATATCTTCCATAATATGCTCCTTCACGATATGATCCATCCACTTCGATCATAGCTAAACCGTGTTGAAGTTCATTTATAGCATCATCGAAATATCGTTTAGCTCGTTTGTGGTCTACTATCAAAGCAACAGTAGCCACACCTGAAGCGATTTCAATAATATGATTATTTTGGGGAATTCCAATTCCCGAAGCGATTTCATTACTACTCAAACTATCTGGGAATTTTCTGAAATTTCTGTGGTGCTGCTCAACTTGTTTGATCAATTGATTCTCAATAATTTCTCGCTGATCCTCATTTAATTCCCAATATATCAGATCATAAGCAACTGCAAAATTCCTGAGTGCCTGAGCTGCTCTCATCCAATCACCCCAACCTACTTGCGATTCCTGCCCTTCTGGAGTTGTAGGTGGGAATGTGTCTCCAATATTTAATAATGCAAGTTTTGCAGTTTCCAAAAATGTACTTTCAGAAGTTATAAAATATGCAAAAGCATTTGCTTTGGCAGCTTCGCTCCTTCTAAGTTCGTACAATAGGGGAGAAGTAAGATCATAATTATACGTCAGAGCTCGATCAATCATATTCTCTCCCCAGCTTCGGTAGGGTTCTTTTGTAAATCTTGATCGGATTAGTTGAGCATCTTCTTTTTTAAAAAGCAGTGATGGATGTTCTTTTCTGTTGGGATATACAGGTAATGGAATAGCTACACTGTTAATTGGTAAGAATTCATCAAATGGAGTTTCTTTGTAGTTTGCTTCTAATATTCCTTTCAAGAAATTCTTGGGAATTTCTAAAAAGATATTATCATCAGATGCAAATAGATTACTGATGCAAAAGATCAGTAGAATTCCAATTATTTGTTTATTGTTTAAATTATTCACTAATTTTTAATTCCCGATTTACAATTTATAATTGAAAAATCTCACTTTACAAATTGAAACCTTGAATTAATTCAATCTCTACACCATCCGGATCTTTAATGAAAAGAAATTTCTGGCCACCTGGTGTTTGGATTGGACCACGAATAATTTTTATATTTTTCTCATTTAGCATCTTTATAGAGTCGTCTAAGTCATCGATTGTAAAACCTATTGAAACTATTGATGCATTGCCAGAAACATCTACTCCTTTGTTTTGCTCATATTCAATTAATTCAATTTTACCATCATCCTCATCTTTTAAAAAAACAATATTAATCCCTTTTTGGGGACTAAATCTCATAACTTCATTAAGCTTTGTAATTTCTGTATAGAACTTAACCGATTTCTCTAAATCTTTTACAGCGATTGTAGTAAAACTAACTCTCATTATTGGTATTCTCCTTTTTATTTAATAATTATTTCAAAATCGAATCTATCAATCAGAAACTTTACAGTCAATTACAAAATTTATTTGTTGTAATGATTGATCACTGATCTGTAACAAACTGGCAGAATGTAGGATTATGTTTCTCAAATTGATAAAATGACTTATTGCATTAAGAAAAATTGATAATACTAATATAGAAGTTAATAACATTAAGGTAAAAGTTAATAATGTTAAAATAAAGTTTGACATAATTAATTTTGAAAATAAATTGTCCCACAGGTCAGGAGGAAAAAATGAATAAAAGATTAAAACAGTGCCCTGTGTGCAATTCCAACCTGGAGATAGTAGAATATCATTGCCCAAGTTGTGATACCAGTATCAAAGGAAAATTTGGGATAGGTGATCTATCACTATTAACACCAGTCCAACAGGAATTTGCAAAAACGTTCCTATGTTGTAGTGGAAATATAAAGGAGGTAGAAAAAGCATTGAATATTTCATATCCAACAGTGAAGAACAAACTTGCAGAGATAACATCTGTCTTGTGCTCTAAAGAGCAGAAAGTGAGTAATGTGAGATCTAAAGAAATATTGGATGAAATAGAAAAGGGAAATCTGACAGTGGAAGAAGCACTTTCCAAATTGAAGAAGAGAGGATAATAATGAAACAGTTAAAAGTGAATTATGAATATGAAGTAAAAGAAGAATTGAATTTAGATTTTGCTTCTGAAAATTATGGTGTGGATATTTCCGGAAGTGAAGACAATAAGGCATCTATTGAAATATCAGCAAAAGTGAAGCAGGAAGATTGGGTGGATGACGATCTTAAGAAAATAGTAAGCTGTGAATATAACAAGAAACAAAATTTACTTACAATAAAAACCAACGAGGAATTTGATGTTAAAAACATAAAAATTGATGTGCATGTACCCAAGAAAACAATTGTTAATGCAAAAACAGAAAATGCTCACATCTCAATTAGTAATTTGATCGGTTCACATAAGATTCAAAATGAAAACGGACCAATCTTTATTACGGATAATTTAGGTGATATGCAAATTACTTCTGAGAACGGTCCGATTAAAATAACGAAAAATATTGGTGATATCATTCTTACTTTTGAGAATGGACCCTTATCAATAAAAAATAGTTCCGGAAAAATTAAGGTCATTACAGAGAATAGCCCAATAAAATTTGGTAATTGCAAGGGAGATCTGATCCTGAATACAGAAAATAGTTCAATAAAGATTTTGTCTGCCGGATTTGATTCAGCTTCCATTAATAATGAAAATGGAAGTATTTATTATGAATTTAAGGAGGTAGAAAAGGGTAAATTCAATTTTAAGAATCAGATGGGTGGAATTCACCTGGTTATTCCTGATGAGATCCCTTACAAAATTGCAGCAAAAAATAAATTGGGGAAATTCTATGTTGGGTTAAAAGGTAATCATGATGGGCTTAATAAAGGACTTAATATTGGTGATGAAAAAAATTTAAACATGGTTAGAGGTGCCGGTACTGTGAAGATAATGGCGGAGAATGAGTTTGGGACAATCCGTTTGGTGGATACTGCAAGATCAAAGAAAACTTTCGACTTTAGTTTTGTAAATGACATCATAAATAAATCGATGAAGAATGTTCCCGATGAGTACTCTGAAACAGTTAAGAAGGGTTTGGAATCTGCACGAGATGCAATGAAGAATATTGAGATCCCGGATGTGAGTGAGATCATGTCGGAAATTCAGGATAAAATGAAAGATGTTATGGAAAAATTCTCAAGTTCGGAATTTAAAGAGCAAACTGAAGAGAAAATAAACGAAGGTATCTCTAAAGTAGTTCAAGAAGTTCATGAAAGGGTAAAAGATCGTGAACTAACCAGTAGTGAACACACTAAAGTTGATGAGAGAAGTAGATTGAAGATCCTGCAAATGTTAGCGGATGGTAAGATCACAGCAGATGAAGCGGAGAAGCTGATAACAGCAATGGAGGGGAAATAATGGAAGAGAAGAAAAGAATTATAAATATGGTAGCTGAAGGTAAAATATCAGCCGAGGAAGCTGCCCGACTATTGGAAGCATTAAATCCCAAACCTACCGGCTCAAAATTGGGCAGAAAACTGCATATTGTAATTAAGCAAGAAGGAAGTGAAAAACCAAAACTGAATCTCTCTATTCCGGTAAAACTCGCACAGATAGGAGTAAAGTTTATTCCCAAAAATGCAAACTTTGATGCCCATCTTGAAAGTAGTAATTTTGATTTTTCTTCTATTAATTGGAAAGAGATCATGGATATGGTTTCCAGTGGTGAAGTAGGAGACCTATTTAATATGGAAGTGGAAGAAGATAATAAACCACCAACAACAATTCGGATATATGTGGAGTGATCTTATGAAACAAACAGTTTCTATAAAAGATAATAGCTTATCTGGTTTGAAAAGGGGACGGTCAATCATTCAAATCATAGGTTCATTTTTTTGCAGGCGCTTACACGCCTGCAAGTAATTTTCAAGTACGCTATTTAAAAGAAAAGCATATAATTATAGATTACAAATATAAAAAAAATCACACAGTGATCATTAGTACAAAAACAAAGGCATAAAAGATAATATCAGTTCTTTTTCTTGCCTGAATAAAATAAACAAATAAATTTTCTTCATAAGGGTTAATAATGGAAATAAAGATCAATAAATTAAATGCACTTAAATTTACAGCAATTGGATTAATATTGAGTATTGTAGGACAATTTTTGATAGGAAAGATAAGTATTCTCGCAATCATCTTAACGACTCTTGGAGTAATTATTGCAGCAATTGGTGTCTTAATGTCGTTAGGGATTTTAGATTATTTCAAAAGAGACAAAGATTAAATTATAGATTCCCGCTTTTGCGGGAATGACAAGAAAGCTAAAAACATTAATTGTAAATAGTACTAAACTATATAACACCCACATCGTTCGGGATGATCTTTTACCAGTTCATCATTTTTTACTTTCTTCATGATCCAAAAAATAAGAATATCTCCACCTGCTAAAACTGTGAAAATAGTTCCATAAATCAGCAACCAGCTCTTTCCAATAATTATAGCAACAATGGAAGGAACTATTCCCAAAAGAATTGCTGGAAGAAGTAGAGCAATGCGATAAACAGATGCTTTAAGTGGTACTCTGCAATGTGCAAAGGGAGTAATGAATATCCATATTATTCCAATTTTAACTTGTGAGACCTTCAGTTTTCCAAAGATAAGAAATCCAACTGCATGAAGAACTTCATGAAGAAAAGATCCTAAAACAAAAGCTGCAATGAAATAGGGAAGAGCTAGGTAGATCGAGAGAAATCCCTGGGTGAAGGTTTGCCAATCCCAAATTAAAACAAATGGACCAACAGTGCATAGAATCGAGATCAATACAATTGGAATTGCATAAAGGTTTGCACTGAGTGCAGAGATAGAAAGATCTTTCATAAACTACTTAAAAAATTCATAACCAAAAAGGATGTACATTTCAGATTTAATGTCGGTTATTACGCCTCTATTTATTCTTCCAATGCGCATTATTATTCCTCTTGAATTACGGAATTTAAGTTCATATACTAAAATGGGTTTTCGGTTCTCAGCTTGTGTCCAACCGATGTCCATTCCCCATTTCTCAGAAGCAAAATGGAAACCTAAAAGTGCTCTATGAATTGTTATGCTCATATCATTTAATTTTTTATAATCTTCATAATTTATCTCAGTACGTTTTATACCACCGTAAAATCCATAAGTGAAATAAGAGTCTTTTGTAGAATAATTTGCATAGTTGTGTAGATAAATATTGTACGATCTCAATAAACTGAATCTGTCATCAAGCGTATAAACTTTTTGAAATGTAGAACCACCAATACCTACCGCTCTGATTAGATTAAAAATATCTAATTGAGCTTGAACACCTAAAACAGGTTCATCGTATTTATATTCAAGATATTCAGGATAATAGACAGCTGCATTTATACCAAGGATATATTGCATCGGAGCAGCAGTTAAATGCATACTTACAAAGGTTAATATTGCAATAAATAATATTTTTAGTTTTTTCATTTTCATCACTCTCTAACGTTTAATTCATTAAGTAGCAAATCAAAGTGTTAGAGTTCTTTGTCCAGAAATATTCTGTTTTCTTTTTTGTTATCCTGTTTTTCTAAATCGGTAATGTAGAATCCATCAGATAATGCAAATTGAAGCATTGTTTTGTGTTTATTACGTGTTTTCATTTTAATGGTTTTAATACCTTTTTCTTTAATCCTGTTTTGTTGGAAGCTTGCTAATCCTTTAGCGATCTTGTTTTCCCTAAATTCAGGAATTACTCCACCCAGCCAGGAATAGAAATGATCATCGATTTGATAACCAATCTTAAATCCTGCAGGTTTTCCTTTCCAATAAGCGATAAGAATAAGATGCCAATTATCTTTCAATCTTTTCTCATATTCACTTATTTCATAAGGATCTTCAAATTCAGGTATCTGTTTTGAGATTTCCATAGCCTGGTTGATAGTTCCCTCAATAATTTTCAAATCTTTCTTTATCAGCATATCACTATAAGAATTGTTTATAAGATCTTTATCTTCTATTTGAAATAATGAAAGATATTTTTTGCACTGCTCGTAAAGCTTTTCTGCTCCAATATTTCCTGTTTTATCAATAGCTTCAATTTCTACAAAACTGCCAAGTTCATCAACCTCATCAATATGGAATTTTATGTTATCGATATAATATATCTCTCTTGTTTTATTCACAACTATTAGAGTTCCGATCGCTTTTTGAAGCTGCTGTTTTACCAAGTCTTCTTTTCTGGGATGATAGTAAAGAACATCGGAGCGTTTAGGACCGGGAATGTCTTCTCTGTCGTAATGAACAAGGCTATGTTCAATGTTGCCCTCTCTCATTTTCAAGCGTCCGTTCTTAACCTTAAAATATGTATCTTTTTGGTTGTCAGTTCCTTTGAAAAGGGCTTTTTTTTCTATAAGTATATTGCGGATCGCTTCAGGATCATTACACTTTGCTTTTATCTCAATATTTAATATTGCCAAATTTATTACCGTATCTGAGTATTATAAATTTCAGTTATTTTTATTATTGCATAATCTATTTCTTTTTGTGTTGTCATTTTACCGGTTGAAAAACGGATAGTTCCCATAGCATATTCTATTGGTACATTCATGGCCTCTAAAACGTAAGAAAGTGATGCATTATTAGCATGACAAGCTGCTCCAGCTGAAGCAGCGATCTCAAGGAAGAGAGAAAGCTGAAAATATTCATTCATATTCAAAAAGCTTACATTCAAAGTATTTGGTAATCTTTTCTCAGGATGACCATTTAGTCTTATATCCGGGATCTCACTGACTAATCCAGTCCATAATCTATCCCGCATTTTTTTCATATGATCATGATTCTCAGAAAAATCTCTTTTAGCAATTTCACAAGCTTTTCCCAAGCCAACGATCTCAAGAATATTTTCTGTACCTGCCCGGCAGTTGTTTTCCTGTTTTGCTCCAAACATCAATTTTTCTAACTTTATACCGTTTTTAATATAAAGTGCACCAATACCTTTGGGTGCATAAATTTTATGTCCCGCAATAGAAAGCAGGTCAACGTTGAGGTCAGAAATATCTACCGGTATTTTCCCCAGAGATTGAGCTGCGTCCGTATGCATACAAATGCCATTTTCGTTAGCAATCTCTGCAATCTCCGATATAGGCTGAATCGTGCCGACTTCGTTATTCGCTTGCATTATTGAAATTAAAATAGTATCTTGTGTAATTGCTTTCTGTACAGATCTAACTGAGACCAATCCATTTTTGTCTACTGGAAGATATGTTACTTTGAAGTTGTGTTCTTCTAAATATTTACATACTTCAATTATAGCCGGATGTTCAATTGCAGATGTGATAATATGGTTTCCTTTATGACTATTGGCAAAAGCATATCCTCTTAGTGCATAATTATTTGATTCGGTGCCGCCACTTGTGAATATTATCTCCTCTGGTTTGCAATTTATAAGTTTTGCAACTTGTTCTCTGGCATATATCACGGCCTTTCTAGTTAATATTCCAAACCAATGAGAACTGGAAGGATTTCCAAATTGTTGTTTTAATAAAGGCATCATTGCATCAGCAACTTGTGGATCTACAGGTGTGGTCGCATTATAATCAAGATAGATCGGTTCCAATTATTTTTCCTTTAGCTTATTTAATATCAAATACTTCCTCAACTTACATTTCTCTCTGTGTCTCGCATTTGAATTTCTTTTATCTTAAAATTCTGATGTCTAAACAGGTCTAAACAAATATCACGCGCAGTTACATCGTATTTGACGGCATTATCGTTTTCTATTTCTCCCAAAGCATCTTCAATAGCATTTGCGGGTCTATAAGGTCTATTAGCAGATATTGCCTCAACAACATCTGCAATACGTAGTATTCTGGCTTCAGTACAGATATCATTTCCCGTAAGTCCGCGCGGATATCCTTTCCCATCCAATGTTTCATGGTGCTGATAAACGATTTCAGCGATCTTCTCTGGAAAATTAATTTTTCTTAATATATGATAGCCTGCTTCAGAATGGATCTTTATAAGATTAAATTCACAGGTGGCTAATTTGCCGGGTTTGCATAATATTTCAGTTGGAAGATTGATCTTACCTATGTCATGCAGGATCGCTGCAATCCTCATAGTATCTAATTGCTTTTGATCAAAACCCATTTCTCTTGCGATAGCAAGTGAGAGAGTTGCAACCCTCTTTTGATGCCCGGCTGTATATGGATCCCAAATTTCGATTGCTGCAATAAGTGCATTCACGATCTTTTCCATAATACTCCATCTGGTTTCAATTATCTATGTAACTTAAATTTAATTAATAAGTTGGGTCAACAAAAAAGAATTTATCTTGGAGTAGTTCTTATTTTGATCTCTTCGAATTGGAATCCTTTTTCATTGAAAATGTACAAACAAACATCCACCACTTCCGGATCATACAATATACCTGCATTTACCTTTATCTCTGCAAGTGCATCATCAATGCCTTGTGAAGGTCTGTAAGGACGTTGAGAGATCATGGCATCAACAACATCGGCAACATTCACGATCCTGGCTTCAAGCATTATTTCGTTCCCAATAAGACCTTGCGGATAGCCTGAACCATCAAGTTTTTCATGATGTTG
>JAGLPW010000117.1 GCA_023137125.1 Candidatus Cloacimonadota bacterium
ATGTCTTCTCTGAATCTTTTCCAGACAGGATGCTTCTTTAGTGGAGGTAAATGTTTTATTGCTAATGTATTATCCAGATAGAAATTAAAGCCGAAAATTCGGGCATTAATTACATAATCTGTATCTTCACCCCTTGTAATTCGCGGATCAAATGGAACAATTCGCATTAGATTCCGGTGAATTACCATTGCCCCGCCAAAAGCAAATGGAGTCTTCTTCAATCGCGGTTCACTTCCAATGATCTTATCAAAAGCTTCTCGTTTTCCACCAAACCTATCCCAATAGGTCATCCATGGAACGATATTAACTTTATCATAATATTCATTATCTTCATTTAAATAATAACCGGCTACGCCATCAATGGTATTTCCATAAAATCTTTTCCCAATAAATTCCTTCGCTTTAGTAACAAATTTTGGGTCTTCAAATACTTCGTCATCATCTATCAGTAGTGCGATTTCAGCATCCAGTATGTATGGAACAAAAATGCACATATTCCTAATATGAGCATAATTATCTAAACTTAAGACATCTTCACCGGAATAATCTTTATATAGTTCTTTCTTTAAATTTTTTAGGGATGATTCTGTAAATAAGATCGTATCAACCGGGATATCTGCTTTTGAGAGCATTTTCTCCAGTTTTTCTTTCATTGGTTTCTCAAATTTTTTATTTGTAGCAACTGCTATGATCACCAAAGTATATTCATTATCTTCAAGAATATGAAGTGATTCAAGTGTACGTGCTAAAGTACCTTCTTCACTTATTGGTGTGGGATGATCAAAAATTTTATCACCTTCTTTCCATTCGCTATTTGGTCCTGTCCAGTAGGTTGGAATTACCATATAAGTTCGCATATTTACTCCTTATTTAATAATCGTCTTAATTTCTTCCAGGCAGACATTAATTCTTCAAATTGTTTAATATCACTTTCTAATTTCTGATATGATAGCTGGAAAGTTTCTGGTAACTTTAAAAACCTTTCATCTTTAAAATATTCCGCTGCAGATTTACTGCCAATTAATAGAGACTCATATCTTTTTTCTATATTAATGTCTTCAGTTGATATTGCATATTTTTCTCTTAACCAATTTAAAAATGGGTTTCTGATCACCCAACCCATGCAAGCATAATAGAATCGGTCTAAATTTTTCTGTTTGGTTATTTCGGGTTTATTAGGAAAATCTCCAAAACAATTATGGAAGATGAGAAGGTCAATATCTACACATCTTCCCGAACCATGAATTTCAGGTCCAAACAGTGTATCTTCTCCACGACCCAGAAAGCACTCACCATCAAGTATTAAAGTTGTTGAGAAAAAAGGTGGAATAATATCAATTTTGGAAAGATCAAGTGCTATATTTCCACCAAGAGCTTTTTGTGTATCGAAAATATTTTTGGAATGAGTGTTTCTAGTAACCGGAGTATCTACACTGGAAATATAATAAAACCTATCCTCTTTTTGGACACCACGAAGAAGCTCCATCAAATAGGGGAAATTCATTTTGGGAATTATGTAATAACCTGTGTAATCACTTGTAGTTAAAATGACATTCTTTTCTCTTAAATATTTCGAATGTGAGCCCACGAAATCAATATTTATGAAATTGTGCTTTCCATTATGAAATTCTGTTAATATTTTTGGATAAATATCAGTATCAAAAAAATAAAGGTAATTAATTCCAAGCATTAATGTAGCAATAAGCACATAATTTCTAGAAGTTCCGTAAGATACCATACCATATCTTTCCTTGTATGGAGTCCCTAATATTGTTCTTATTTCATCTTTTGTTAAACCAAGTTTCATTAGAAACGAATCTAGTATTGGTGCATTACCTCTTTTAACTGCGGTTACATGGCATTCCTGTTGTAATGAACGTAATACAGAAGGGTCAATTTCATCTTCATAAGAAATTATTAAATGCTCTACTGTATGACCGTGTTCTTTGGCATTATCAAGAAAAATATTAATAGGTTCTAACTTTAATAAACTTCTGGTAATAATTCCAAACGCCTTACTATCTTTTTCCATGGCTAATCCTTTACACAACAAATAACCTGAATATTGTAATTTTATTTGTTGTCAAATTAAAATCAATTTTTTGTTTACATTCTTTTTGGAATTTCGTTTCTATCTTTTATTGAATGATTTTTTAGAAATTATTCAGGTTTTGATTATTGAACCAGAAGCGAAGTTATTTCGTGTAAGGTTCTTATATTGTAAAATATTGTGTTTAGCAAGGATATAAGGCAAAAAATTATGCAGGAAATACCTGATAAAGTAAAGCCAAAATTAAAATTGTTACCGGTTTCTCCAGGTGTATACATCATGAAAAATATATCTGGAGACATCATATATATTGGAAAAGCCAAAGTACTACGAAATCGAGTAAGATCATATTTTACAGCTACTCTCTCAGATTCAAAAACCATAGAAATGGTCAGTAAAATTTCAGATCTGGAATATATTCTCACAAAAACAGAAAATCAGGCTTTAGAACTGGAAGCAAATTTAATAAAAAAGCATAAACCAAAATATAATATTCAGCTCAAAGATGATAAAAGTAAACCATTTATCAAAGTTACAATTAAGGAACCTTTTCCTCAAGTTTTTATCACAAGAGAACTTAAAAAAGACGGCTCAAAATACTATGGACCTTATACCGATACAAAAGCTCTTAGAAAAACAATACGCATTCTGGAATGGATCTTCCCAATAAGAACTTGTACAAGAAATATCCCGGAAGGAGAACCAGCATTCCAAAGACCATGTATGAATTTCCAATTAGGAAAATGCTATGCTCCATGTATTGGAAATATTAGCATTGAAGAGTACAGAAAAAATGTGACTTCTCTGATCCAATTTATAAAAGGCAGAAATCAGGATGTGATCAGTGATTTTACATTACGAATGAAAGAATATTCTGCTAAACTTAATTTTGAGGAAGCAGCAAAATTAAGAGATAAAATTGAAAATATTCAAAAATTGAATAGATCTAAAAATATGTTTTTCACAGACGAAAAAAACAGGGATATTATTGGAGTTTATCAAGAAGGGAGTATGGCAGCGGTTACAGTATTGAAGATACTCTCCGGGAAATTACTGAACAAAGAGATCTATGCATTAAATAATACAGAAGGAACAACTTTAGCACAGATCATGGAAGCATTTTTGAAGCAGTATTATTCAACTAAATTAGATGAGCTTCCTTTCCGGATATTCCTTCAGGCGGAACCAGAAGATCTCGAAACAATCAATAAATGGTTGAAGAATAAATTAATAATTCCCAAGAAGGGTGATAATAAAGCATTGATCTCTATTGCTCGAGAAAATGCTTTTAATTTTGTGGAAGAAGAAAAATTAAAATACTTGAGAAAAAGCAATCGAACTATTTTCCCGATAAAGGAATTGAAAGATAAACTCAATCTGAGGAAGCTTCCTAGGAAAATGATCTGTATCGATATCTCCACAATACAGGGTGCAGATACGGTTTCATCCTTGGTGTTTTTTGAAAACGGAAAACCAAAGAAAAAGAACTACAGGCATTTCATTATAAAAACGGTAAAGGGACAAGATGATTTTGCTTCGATGGCAGAAACAATGAAGCGTTATCTCACAAAGATCGATGAGAATGAAAAACCAGATCTCATTGTAATTGATGGCGGAAAAGGACAACTTAGCATATCATATAATGTTTTAAAAGAAATGAAAATAAAAGAGATTGAGATGATCTCTTTAGCTAAACGAATAGAGGAAGTATTTTTGTCTGGCAGTAATAGCTCGATCATTCTACCACGCAATTCTTCAGCACTACGTGTACTTGTGAAGATCCGTGATGAAGCTCATAGGTTTGCGATCACATTCCATAGAAAAAGAAGAAAAAAACGAACCTTAAAAAGTGAAATTGATAATATTTCTGGAATAGGAGAGCAGACAAAATTCTCTCTACTAAAAAAATTTGGTTCAGTAGATAATATTAGAAATACATCAATAACAGAATTGATAAGCGTTAAGGGTATCGGAGAAAAAAGTGCCAGAGTGATACTTGAATATTTATCTAAAAAATAATTATTTATTTGACACTTCTATCAATCCAAGATTTTTCAGAAAATAAATATATTATGTATGAGAGATATAAATGAAGAAATTAATAATATTAATAATATTGCTAACAATCCACATTTTTGCTTTTACTTCAGTTGTAGATAGTTTAACTACAGCATTAAAAGAACCTAATGCAGATAAAGGTGATATTTACATCAATCTTTCTGCAGAGTATTTGAACATCTCGCCAGATAAAAGTGTGGAATATGCAAAATCTGCTCTTGAATATGCTGAATCTTCTGTAGCTAAAGTTAAATGTTTAAACCAATTGGGAGTAGCTTATGAGTATTCCGGAAAATATCAGGAAGCACTCCATGAATACAGTAAGGCATTAAAACTATCTGAATCAAGTTATTATACGAAAGGAACAGGTGTATCTTTAATCAATATTGCTATAGCCAAAACGCAATTAGCAGATTATGACAATGCTCTTGATTTTGCCTTGAGAGCAATAAAGATCTTTGAGAAAGAGGATGACCAAAAGCATTTAACAAGTGCATTGAATAATCTTGGGAATATTTATTTGCAAATAAATGACTTCAGTCAGGCACTTCACTATTACGAGATTGTATTGCAGAATAGGCAAGAAACCGATAATGAACCTGGGATAGCAAAAATTCTTCATAACATTGCCTTAGTACATATTGGTTTAAAAGAGATGGATAAAGCTTTAGATTATCTTGAACGATCATTATTAAGTATGCAGAAGGTCAATGATAAATTCGGTATGGCTTTTTGCTATAATAATTTGTCTGGTATTTACGAATCAAAAGAAGATTATAAAAAAGCAAATGAGTACAATTTCATAGCTTTGAAGCTTTTTGAAGAAATTGAAAATTCCGAAGGTATAGCTCATACATGTAATCTTCTTGGATCTACCTTTTTAAAGAACGAGCAATATGAACAAGCTTTTAAATTTTTTAAAAGAAGTTTAACATTAGCTGAAGAGATAGCTCTAACAGAGCTCATCTCAGACAACTTTAAAGAATTGTCAGTTTATTATGCTGCAATAGGTGATTATAAACAAGCTTATACATATCTTGAACTACATAAAGTGAAACATGACTCCATTTATTCAGATAACAAGAGTCAGAAAATTGCAAATTTACAAAATCAATTTGAAATCGAAAATAGAGAAGAGAAGATAATAAGACTACAGGAAAATAAGACTTATCAGAAAAAGATAACAACAATTCTTGTTCTTGGTTTAATATTTGGCACAATGGTCTTAGCTTTCTTATTCTTTTTATATAGAGAAAAAATAACAGAGATCAGCGTTAGAAAAGAGACGGAAGAAAAACTACTTGAAAGCGAACATAAGTTTAGACAGTTAACAGAGAATGTTTCAATTGCTGTGTTCACCTTTAATATGGAGGGAAAATTTACATATGTAAATCCATCCACTACAATAATTACCGGATATTCAGAGGAAGAACTTCTCAACATGAAGTTCTTTGATATTGTCCATCCGGAACATAGAGATCAGGTTATGGCCAGAGGATTCGATCGTATCAAAGGTGAAAACGTTGTAAATAAATATGATTTTAAAATTCTCACAAAAAAAGGTGAAATCAGGTGGATAGAGATCTATAATATTCGTACAACAATAGATGGTTTAGTTGTTGTTCTAGGAACTGCCACCGATATTACGGAACGCCGTAAAGCAGATCAAAGAATTCTTGAAGGTGAAGGAAAGTATAAACATCTGGTAGAATCTATTGAAGAAGGTATGATTATTGCAGATGAATTAGAGAATTTTACTTTTACTAATAAGGCTGCAAGAAAGATATTTGGATATAATGATAAAGAAATGGAGACTATGAATTTTAAAGAAATTGTTTCATCTGATGATTTTAAACGATTACAATTAGAAACGGATAAACGAATAAAAGGGCAAAGTTCAAAATATGAATTGGAAATTATACGTAAAGATAGGGAAAAAAGGTTAATTTCTATTACTGCTAGTCCTTTATTTGATGAAGGAGACTTTATCGGGTCTATTGGTATTTTTGTTGATGTTACAGAAATTCGCCAAGCAGAAGAAAAAATAAAATCTCAATTACGTGAGAAAGAAGTAATGCTTCAGGAAATTTACCATCGTGTAAAAAATAACCTTCAGATCATTTCAAGTATGTTGAAGTTACAAGCTTCTTATGTTGATGATGAATACTCGATACAATTATTCCGCAATTGTCAGCATCGTGTTAAATCTATGTCTCTTGTTCATGAAAAACTATATAGATCTGATAATCTTTCTAAAATCTGTTTTAAAGATTATACAGAGTCACTTATTAAAAATTTATTTGCATCACTAAATATCAGTGGTAATAGGATAAATTATGAACTTGATATAAATGATGTGAACTTAAGTATATCTATGGCAATTCCTTGTGGCTTAATAATTAATGAATTAATTACAAATGCATTAAAATATGGTTTTCCAGATAATAAGCAGGGTCTCATTAAAATATCTATGAATAAACTTGATAACGGAAAATTGAATTTGACAGTTTGGAATAATGGAATTGATTTACCGAAAGATTTTGATATGAACAACCTTAATTCTTTTGGTATGAAACTCGTAGATATTCTAAAGCTGCAATTGGAAGCTGAATTGATCATCGAAAGAAAAGAAGGGGTTGCCTTTAGTCTTATCTTCGCAATAAACGATTGATCTAACTGGAGGAATGTTGCACAATAAGAGATATCTCATATTTCTGCTATTAATCATTTTGTCAGCCAGGCTGTTCTCAATTTCGAAAATTGACAGCTTGGAAGCTGTTCTGAATGAAGTTAATGAGATAGAGAGGATTATAGTTTTAAACGAACTTTCATCACAATATATAAAAGTAAATCCAGAGATCAGTTATGATTGTGCGGCTCAAGCTTATGAACTTGCAAAGAAAGGGAATGATAAAAAAGGTAAGGCCGATGCGCTGAATAATATTGGTCATTATTTCAGGAAAACCTATGATTTCGAGAAAGCTCATGAGAATTTCCAATTGGCTCTTGATATTTATCGTAAACTAAAAGCCGATCATGATATTGCAAATGTATATGATAATATTGGTCATATTTATTGGTATAAAGGGGATTTTTCCAATGCATTAGATTACTATAAAAGATCGCTAGGCATGTTTATCGCTTTGGAAGATCCTAAGAGACAATCATTATCTTTTAACAACCTTGGGAGTGTATATTTCCGACTGGGTATGTATGATGAATCTATGAGTAATTTTCTTAATTCATTAAGTATAAGAGAAGAAATGAACGATCCGTTAATACACTCTACATTGAATAATCTCGGGAATATCTATGTACGATTAAGTGATTTTGAAAAAGCTTTGGAAATGTATCAACGATCATTAGATTATAAGCGAAAAGCAAATTTAAATACTCAATCTACGTTGAATAATATTGGGAATATCTATATAAAACTAAATGATTTTGAAAGTGCATTAAGGTTCCTCTCTGAAGCACTCAAAATTAATGAAGAAAATGAAGATGAAAAAAGAATAGCTACAAGTTTGAATAATATAGCAATTGTTTACGAAGAGGAAGGGAAGCTAGACGAAGCGTTGTATAATTATCAGAAGGCACTTGACTTAAAACATAAAGTAGGTGATACTTATGGATATGCAAATACGTCTAAAAATCTGGGTAATATTTTTCTTATTAAAAAGGATTATAAGCAATCTGATATTTATTTGCAGGAGAGCTTAGAAATTGCTAAGAAGATCAAGGCAAGGGATATCATAAAAGACGTATATGAATTGATGTCTAAACGTTATTCTGAGATCAATGATTATCAAAATGCATACTTATATAAAAACTATTGCTCAAGTTTAGGAGATTCGCTTTTTAATGAAGAAACAAGTGATAAAATTGCTCAGTATAGAACAAATTTCACCATTGAGAAAACTTTGCGTGAGAAAGAAATCTTAATTAAGGATAATCAGATTTACAAACTCCAGCAAGAGAAAGATAAATCTTGGAAACTCACTTTATTATTGATAGTATTACTTCTTATCATGATAGCTATTTCACTATTTTATAATTATAACAAAAAGAAAAACTTATATAAATTACTGGAAGAAGCAAATGAGAAATTGGAGGAAATGGTTGATGTTAGAACTTCAGAACTTGTTAAAACAAATGAGAATCTGAGAAAGGAGATAAAAGTTAGAAAAGAGACAAGTAATAAGCTTAAATCATCGCTCGATGAGAAAAATGTGATGCTTAAAGAAATAAACCATAGAGTTAAAAATAATCTTCAGATCATTTCCAGCATTCTCAATATCCAATCCAGGTCTTCCATAAGTGATGAATCTATAAAGATGTTTACAAACACACATAACCGTGTTATATCGATGTCATTAGTTCAAGAACAATTATATTTATCTGATGATCTGGCTCTTGTCGATTTTAATCGTTATATCAAATCATTGATAGCTAATATATATGGAGCTTATAAAATTAAACACTCAAGGATCAAACCAATTATTAATGTCAAAGATATCCACTTAAATATAAATACTGCAATCCCTTGTGGTTTGCTTATCAACGAAATAGTTACAAATGCAATTAAACATGGTTTTAATGCTAATAAGAAAGGTGAAATTGTTATCAATATGAAAGAGGATGAAAACAATTATTTCCATCTTGAGATCAGTAATAATGGTGATGGGCTACCTGATGGACTAGATTATAAGAAACCAGAATCTACAGGAATGGAGCTTATCAGGATATTGATCATACAACTTTCTGCAGACTTGGAATTAACAAACGAAAATGGTGTATTATATAAATTGAAATTCAAAAAATTAAAAAATTGAGGAGCCTATGAAAACAAAAAGTAAAATTATGGATGTAAAGGCTATTGAACGCTCTATGCGAAGAATAGCATTAGAGATCGTGGAGTACAATAAGTCTATGGACAATGTATATCTTGTTGGAATAAAAAGTCGGGGTGTTCCCATGGCAGATAGACTTTCTATATATCTTAAAGAGATCGAAAAATTAGATGTGAAAACAGGAATAATTGATATTTCACTTTATCGAGATGATCTATCTAAAGTTGCGGAAAACCCTGTTCATAATGGTACTCATATAGATTTTGAAATTGAGAATGCAAAGATCATCCTTATTGATGATGTTCTTTATACAGGCAGAACTGTTAGAGCTGCGATTGATGCGCTTCTAGATATTGGCAGACCTAAAGAGATCCAGCTTTGTGTACTTATCGATAGAGGACATAAAGAGCTCCCAATTCACGCAGATTATGTAGGAAGATATGTTCCAACTTCCAGTGAAGAGATCATTAAAGTCTCATTTGTAGAAACAGATGACGAAGAAAATGTTAAGATCGTAACGATAGATTAAGAGATAAAAGCTACTATTTTATAGCACTCTCAAAATGGGAGTGCTAATTTTATTTGACAAATAATCAATTCAAATTAAATTATCTCAGAAATTAAATTTTTACAAAAAGGAGATAAAAAATGGCAGAAAAAAATACCGGAAAGTTATCGATCCACACAGAAAATATCTTTCCTATAATTAAAAAATGGCTTTATTCAGAGCATGATATTTTCTTGCGAGAACTGATATCCAACTCTGTAGATGCAATGAATAAACGCAAAGCGGTAGATAGTGATCTGGATGAAGATCTTAAGATCGAAATAAAGATCAATAAAAAGAAAAAGACAATTCAGGTAATCGATTACGGCATTGGAATGACAGCAACTGAGATTAAAAAATACATCAATCAGATCGCATTTTCCGGTGCAGAAGATTTCATTGAAAAATTTAAAGATAAACAAGCTACTATTATTGGACATTTTGGACTTGGATTTTATTCCAGCTTTATGGTTGCCAAAAAGGTTACAATAGAATCTCTTTCCTACAAAAAAGGAACAAAATCTACTTTTTGGGAATGTGAAGGAGAGGCAGAATATTCTGCTTCAGAAGGGAAAAGGGAAAAAATTGGAACGACTGTAACTGTTCATCTGAATAAAGATAACGTGCAATATCTTGAAGAGCATAAAATAAAAGAACTCATAGAAAAATACAGTAATTTCATGCCATTTCCAATCTATATAAATAAAGAGAAGGAAAAGGCAAATCAAACTGAAGCATTATGGTTACGTAATCCTAAAGATGTAACCGAAGATGAATACAAAGAATTCTACAAGCAGTTATTCCATGATTATAACGATCCGCTTTTCTGGATACATCTAAACGTTGATTTTCCATTTAATTTAAAGGGAATTCTCTATTTTCCAAAGATCAAGAATCAGATCGAGCTTAATACAGGAAAGGTTAAGCTATTCTGTAATAATGTTTTTGTAGCAGATGATCTAAAAGGTATTATCCCCGAATTCTTACTTCTTCTTAAGGGTGGGATAGATATCCCTGATATTCCCTTAAATGTTTCCAGAAGCTTTTTGCAACAAGATGAGCAAGTTCAGAAAATATCTAAATTTATCATTAAAAAAGTGGCAGACAGTCTTAAGGAAATCTTTAAAACAGATAGAAAGAAATATGAAGGATTCTGGGAAGATATTAACCAGTTTATTAAATATGGTGTTCTTACTGAAGAGAAATTTGCAGATTCCATGAAGGATCAATTGATCTTTAAAACTACTGATGATGATTATGTGACTATCGAGGAGTACACAACAAGGAATAAATCTGATGAAAAACCTAAGAAAGTATATTATGCACAGAGTGAAGATACTCAGGTTTCTTATTTGAGATTGATGAAAGAACAGGGGATAGGTGTCATTTATTCAAACTCAGTTCTGGATAATCATATTTTCCAACATCTGGAAATGAAAACTAATGAAGTTACATTTGTTCGTATCGATTCTGAGATCAATGAAAATCTGATCGATAAAAATGATGATGCGAAAACTGAGGATTCAAGCAAAATTGAGATGATCTTCAATGAAGTATTAAACGATAATATCGAAGCGAGTTTTGGCAAAGATGATTACACCGCATTTCTTAAAAAACATCCCAAAGCCGCAACAGCATTAACTCCATTCATCACAACCCAAGATGATTATACAAAGATTAAACCTTATGAAATATCATCTTCCGTAAAAGACGAATTGGGTGAAGATGCTTTCAATGAGATCGTACAGAAAGCATTTATCGAGATCAAAACAGAAACGAAACTTCTTAAATCTAAAGATATTCCTGCAATGATAGTCTTTAATGAATTTATGCGCAGATTCCAGGAGATGAACATGCTGAACCAACCTGATAATGGAATGGATATGCTAAAGAATCACACCCTCATTGTGAATCCCGAGAATAAAACCATCAAGAAGATATTGAAGTTATATGAAAAGGGTAAAACAGATAAAGTTAAGCTTCTCACAAATCATATTCATGATCTTGCAATGTTGGAACAAAAAAGATTTACAGGAAAGGAACTTCACGCATTTATCGAAAATGCTAATAAGGTTCTGGAAATGATAAAATAGATTGTAACCGTGAAGGACACTAAGGCGCAAAGATAAGAATAAATTATTAACCTGCTGGGTTTTGTTAATCCGGCAGGTTTTTTTATTTCTTAAATTTCTGCTCTAACTCAAGTAGTTTTCTTTTAATCTTAATTCCGCCACCAAAACCACCAAGTTCACCACTTTTGCGTATGACACGGTGACAGGGAATAATTATCGGGATCGGATTTTTGCCATTTGCATTTCCTACAGCTCGAGATTTTTTTTTGTCTCCAACTCTTTCTGCCAGTTGCTGATATGAAATAGTTTCTCCATAAGGAATTCTTTTAAGTTCATTCCAAACAGATAATTGGAAATTCGTTCCAATTGGTTTTAGAGGAATATTAAATATTTGTCTTTCTCCTACAAAATATTGTCTCAGTTGCTTTTCTGTTTCGAGTAGAATTGGAATATCAGAATCTGTAATATTTTCATTATTATTAAACCTTATCTCAATTAGAAATTCTCCATCGGAAACCAGTAATAAACTTCCTGCAATATCTTCAACATTTCTATAGAATAGCTTAGTATCTACCATCTTCAAATAACCTCCTTAAGAAAAACATTTTAAGAATAATCAATATTGGAGCGGATTACGGGTCTCGAACCCGCGACCTTCAGCTTGGGAAGCTGACGCTCTACCAACTGAGCTAAATCCGCTCAAATTAATCAATTAAAATTTATAAATACGAAATGAACTGGACTATAATTATTGTGCAAGTATCTAATCACTTATTAATTCTGCTTCGATCAGTTCATGAGTAGAATTTAGAGCTTTTATCAATTTATTAAGATTATCTTCATAGATATTCCCCGTCCATTCATCCATCCAGATCTTCTTGAATTCAATTGCAATGCAACAAGCTGAATCGGGGAAATTATTGTGTATCCAACGAGAGAAATGTCCACCCGGGAATTTCACGTTTATTCTGGCATCCAAAGATCTTCCAAAATAATCGAAAGATATAAACTTGTTTTGAATTTTATCAACTAAAGGAAACCACTTTTCTGGCATATTATTGGTTCCAATAATTATCTCAGGATTTAACATCGGGTCATCAAAATCTGCTTCCTGTCCTTTTCTATGATGATTGTAAGAGTGAATATCATAAACAAAGAATTTTCCAAACTTCTTCTCCAATTGTGTAAAATGATCTTTAGCTGAAGCATAAAAATCATTATACTTTTTCAAACTTTGAGCAACCACTTGCTTGGTTGGAATTTCTTTTCGAGTTTGAATACCCCATGCATCCTCTGGATCTTTGTAAATACATTTCTCTATAGATCGGTTAAGGTCAACTTCAAAGCGGCTGGTTCTGGCAATTATCGAATTAGAAGAGAAATGGGTGAACTTTTCAGTGTAGGGATCTTCTTCCATCAAACGGATATCTTCTGTTACAGACAGGTTCTTTTGCACTTCTGCAGAAACATTATGACCATTATGAATTGCAGCACAAACTATTGGTGATTCATATTTAAAATTAAATTCTGCTAACATGAAATTTACCTATCCATCATAAAATCAAATTAAAACTTACAACTCAACACTTACAACTTAACACTTACAACTTAGCACTTACAACTTAGCACTTACAACTACTTAACCATTAATTCAACATTTTCATCAGGTTCGGAGATGATAATAGTTTGATTCTTAAAATATTTATTTGCTACCGTTTTGATCTGAGCAGGTGTTATCTTCTTATGAATTTCGGAAATTCTATCTATGTAGTCATACCCGAGTCCTAGTGCTTCAAAATGTGTGATGTAATAGGGCAGAGAGTTATCATTCAGCATAGCTTTAAGCATTTTTTCATTTTCATCAATTGCACTGTTTAATTCATCTATAGGAACGTCTTCTGTCATTAGTCTTGTAAGCTCGTTCACCATTACCTGAGTTAATTCATCTTTTTTATCAATAGAGGTTTGACTGTTCAAATTGAAATAACCAAAATTTTCGGAAGAATGAAATTGCGGGAAAGCATAATAGGCAAGATTATTGGTTCCCCGAACTGCTTGATGAAGCCTACCTCGTGATCCTGATAGAATCTCATTTATCAATTTCATTACATTATAATCTTCTGTAGAAAGAGGTGGGGCAGGACAGTAGATATCAAGATTCACTTGCTCGAATCCATATTTATTCAGGAAAGTTCCATTTTGGTCGGGAATTTTTGTAAAATTCTTTTCTATCTTTATTTTATTATTTGGCATGTTTTTCTTGATATCTTTTGCAATCTCTGTAGCTTCCTTTTTTGTGATATCACCAAATAAAGTTACAATCAGTTTTTCCGAATTGAAAAGAGTTTTATGCAATTCCTGAAGATCACTTTTGGTTAAAGATAAAATAATATCTTTTTTAGCTTCACTGGAAAGTCCGGCACGAGAATCAGTGAATAGTATTGAATTAAGATAATCTCTGTGTGCAGTAGTAGCCCGGCTTTTGGAACGTTTGAAACTTGCAATCACTTCCTCTTTTGCCAAGATGATCTCCGTATCTTCAAAGCTGGGATTCTTAAATGCATCGAACAGCATCTCTTCCAATTTATCATAATCAGCTTTAAGACATTTGAACTCTATTGTAATTCCATTCGTTGAACTATTAGTACTAAAGTAAATTGCATGATCTTCTTTCCATTCTGTTATATCCAATGAATTGAAGTTTTTAGAACCACGGAACATCAGGTTGGTCATAAATGAGAGTGTACCTGCATTTTCAATTGTTTCGTAATTTTTAGAGATAGGAAGATGAATGATCGCATTGATAAGCGGTTTCTTGGTATTCATTTTATGAAGAAGGGTCAGATTGTCATTTATTGTAACCTTCTCGATCTCCGATTTTTCGATAGAGGCGATATCCTTACTTTCTAATAATGCTTTTTCACCTTTTGGTACTGCTTTAAAGATAATCCGGTTTTTAGAAACTAAATGTTTTCTTAATTGGAAAGCAAGATCTTCTGCTTTCAATGACTCTAAAATCTGAACCTGGGTTGGATAATAATCCGGTACATTATAAAACATCATTGTCCAGCCAATACTATTCGCATCAGAAGATACACCGGGTGTACGAAGTAATTTATTAGCTTTCATCCTATTAATGTAATTCTGTAGATCCTCTTCAGTGATTCCTGCCTGACTGTATTTTTCTATTTCTTCATCAATAATGGAAATTATCAGATCTATATCCGCTGAATTCTTGGGTTCAAATTGGATTGTGATCTCACCTTCTGGAGAGTTTGGGGCACCGCTGGCATAACCATAGAATCCCCTGCTGTTCACCAACTGTAATTCCTCAACAAGTTTATAACGGATTGGAGATTGCCTTTTAGAAAAAAGTATACTAAGAGCTACATTAAGAGCAGTTGCATCCTGGTAATCTGATGCAGATAGAATTGTCGAGATGTAAACAGATGGTGATTCAATTTCAAATTCTTCAATATATTCTATAGATCCTTCACGCTGATGTTGAACCGGCAAATAAACAGGCTCTATCTGTCTTCTGGGAAAGTCCTTAAACGAATCTACAATCTCTTCCAACATCTCTTCCGCTTCAAAATTTCCAACTGCAACAAATATCATATTATTTGGAGCATATCTTGCTTTATAATAATCCTGCAGTTCATCTCTGCTAATAGTTTTATATAATTCCATATAACCTATTACCGGATATCGCTTATTGGAATTTGGATAAACCAGTTCACCATGTCTTTGATATATTTTAGAATGCGGAGGAGTAGATCGCATTACGATCTCTTTGAGGATAACTTCACGTTCCCTTGCAACTTCAAAAGAATCACAAATACTAAATTGCAATTGCTGGGAAAGATTTCGCAGAGCCATATCTTTGTATGGTTTATCTACAGTTATGTGAAATGCTGTAACAGCCGAACTTGTATAGGCATTTACAAGAGCACCCATCTCTTTACCCATTTCGTTATATTCATCTTCCGTATGAAATTCGGTTGTGCCGCTGGAAACGATATGTTCCAAAAAGTGGGAAATACCTGCACCCAGATATTTTCCTTCGTTCACAGAACCTGTTTTCACAAAGCAATAAAATCCAATAGATTCATTTAATTTGTTTTCCTTAACAACGATCTGCATTCCGTTTGTAAGCGTTGTTTGCAATAATTCATTTGCAGAAACTGCAGTAATTGCAATTACCATGATGAGTAAAATTATTATTCTTTTCAAAATCCCTCCAGAACTTCAATTATTTTTTATTTAGCTCAATTTTGGATTGCATTTTTTGTTCCCTTATTTAATTGTAAATATAATTTATGAAAAAAATAAAGTGTTTGACAATTAAATGTAGAATTACAGTTTCAAACTCGAACAAAAATTAAAAACTACTTTGTAAGAAATGAATGAAAAATTAAAATATTAATAGGAGGATTGTATGAAAAAAGCAACTTTATTTCTTTTAGGTTTTTTGTTTTTAGTGAGTTTGAGTTGGGGGCAGAATGCATGGATAAATGAAATACACTATGATAATTTTATACCTTCTGGTGATTTGAATGAAGGTATTGAAGTGATTATAGAAAGTGCTGAAAATTTCACAATAGCAAACTTTACTGTTACGCTGTATAATGGTTCTGGTGGAGCAACCTATGGTTCACATTCCTTAAATACTTTCGTAACCGGTAATACAATTGGTGATTTTACTTTTTATCATAAAATGATTGCAGGAATCCAAAATGGTGCTCCAGATGGCCTGGCTTTAGATTATGAAGGCACACTGATTCAGTTCTTAAGCTATGAAGGTTCTTTTATTGCAACTAATGGAGTTGCTAATGGTCAAACTTCTTCAGATATAGGAGTTATGGAATTATCTCCAACGACGGATATACAATCATTACAACTTACTGGAACTGGAATGCAATACTCTGATTTCACATGGACTGCTGGTCTTACTCAAACCTGGGGGGCACTAAATAGTGGAGGAGATCAAATCCTTCCAGTAGATCTCTCATCTTTTTATGCACTTTATATCGGAGGTACACTAACTCTTTATTGGACTACCCAATCAGAAACAGATAATGCATATTGGAATGTATATCGAGGGACTATTAGTAGTTTTGAAGAGGCTGAATTGCTTAATACAAACCATCCTATTCCCGGAAATGGAACTACAAATAGTGCATCAGATTACGTTTATGTAGATACAATCCCTGTTGTGCAGAATTCAACCTATTGGTATTGGATTGAGGATGTATCATTCGATGGAGAAACAGAAGTTCATGTACCAATTACTCTATTCATCCCTTTTGAAGATTCTCCTATTGCACCTGATACTTATGGATTGCATCAGAATTATCCGAATCCATTCAACCCAAGTACATCAATTAGTTTTGCTTTAGAAGCAGAGAGCTATGTAGAACTTATTATTTATAATGTGAAAGGTGAGAAAGTGAAACAGCTTGTTAGAAATCAGCTATCAATTGGTCAGCATTTTGTTGTTTGGGATGGAAATGATGCAATGGGCAAACAGGTCTCTACAGGTGTTTACTTCTATAAACTCATCACAGACACAAAAGAATATCAGAGGAAAATGCTACTTGTGAAATAATAATATAAGAAAAATATAAAAGGGGCAGTTAACGAAACTGCCCCTTTTTGTTATTCATAATAAAACTTACATCAAATCTAAAAAAAATACTTGTCATTTAATCTCTAATTTTAGATTCTACCATAGTATTTATTAATGTGGAGTGTATATGGAAAAAAGGTGTCTTGTAGCTACCGGCGGAGGTGATTGCCCTGGTTTGAATGCAGTTCTCAGAGCAATTGTTAAACGGGCATCAAAAGAGCAGGATTGGGAAATTATCGGCAGCAGAGATGCATTTGACGGTATTTTGCGAGATCCAATGGAGATTGTAGAACTGGATAATTCTACAGTTGCCGGAATTCATGTACGCGGCGGCACCATTTTAGGCACAACGAACAAAGGTGGTCCATTCGCTTGGGCAGTTCAAGATAGTGATGGCAAATGGAAAGAAGAAGATCATTCTGCTGAAATGCTGAGGAAGTTGGAATTCCTAAATGTACACGCAGTTATTAATATTGGTGGTGATGGCTCACAAAGAATATCTCAGCAACTTTTTAAAATGGGTTGCAATATAATAGGAGTTCCTAAAACTATTGATAATGACCTTGGTGCAACAGATGTAACTTTTGGTTTTCCCACAGCAGTAGAAATTGCCACAGATGCAGTGGATAAACTTGTTACAACTGCAGAAAGCCATAACCGCATAATAATTCTGGAAGTGATGGGAAGAGAAGCAGGCTGGATAGCTCTTCATGCTGCTGTAGCAGGTGGAGCGGAGGTTTGTCTGATCCCGGAAATACCATACGACATCAATGAAGTAATCGAACGGATCAACAAAAGAATCCATCATTCCCGCGGATTTGTTAATATTGTGATCTCAGAAGGAGCTCGTTCTATCAATGGCGATAAGCAATATCTAAAGAACGATGAATTTGGTAATCATAATCTACGATTGGGAGGAGCTGGTAACCGATTGATGCATGAATTAAAAAAGAGTGGTGTTACTACAGATATCAGAGTTACATTGCTCGGACATCTGCAACGAGGTGGCAAACCAATTGCTTACGATAGAATATTGGCAACTCAATTTGGTGTGAAAGCATTTGAAATGGTTTTAGATAAAGAGTTTGGCAAAATGGCTGCATTGCAAGATGGAAAGCTGGTTTCTGTTCCTATTAGCGATGCGATAGAAAAATACAATTATGTAGATCTGAATTCTGATCTGGTTCAAACTGCCAGAGATATTGATATAAGTTTTGGTGATTAAGTTTATATAATTGTCATCCTGAGCTTGTCGAAGGATAGTGAATTCCTTCACACTTCGATGAACTCAGTGTGACATAAGAAGTAAATAGTAATTGTCGGGAGAAATAATGACAAAAGATAAAGTTGCAATACTTACAGCAGGAGGATTGGCTCCTTGCCTTTCTTCATCGGTTGGAAGGTTGATCATACAATACACGAAATTAGTTCCGGAAGTTGAGATCATCGGTTATCTGAATGGCTTTAAAGGGTTGTTGGAAGGAAACTCGATAACGATTCCGGATAATGTAAGACATTCAGCAGAATTACTATATAAATTCGGTGGGAGTGTTCTGGGTAACAGTCGTGTAAAACTAACTAATATTGAAGATTGTGTAAATAAAGGTTACGTAAAAAAAGGTGAGAATCCATTGCAGGTTGCTGCAGAACAACTCATCAAGGATGGTGTCACAATTCTTCATACAATTGGTGGTGATGATACCAATACAACAGCTGCTGAGCTTGCCAGTTATCTTGCTTTAAGCGGATATAAACTAGTTGTAGTAGGAATACCTAAAACAGTTGATAATGATATAATTCCGATTGTACAAAGTCTGGGAGCATGGACTGCAGCAGAACAGGGTGCAATTTTCTTTGAGAATATTGTTAATGAGAATACTACCAGTTCCCGTCAGTTGATCGTACATGAAGTTATGGGCAGAGATTGTGGTTGGCTTACAGCAGCTACAGCTTATGAATATCGGAAGAAACTTGAAAAGAAAACTTTCTTGCCGGATATCAGACTTAGCAAAGAACGTTGGGATATAGATGCTGTATTCATTCCTGAAATGACTCTGGATCTTCCAAAAGAGATGAAAAGATTATCTAAATTGATGGATGAAAAAGATTGTGTTAATATATTTTTGAGTGAAGGAGCTGGTATTGGAACAATTGTTGCAGAGATAGAATCAAATGGAGAAGAGGTGAGAAGAGATGCCTTCGGACATGTTCGATTGGATGAATTGAATCCTGGGCAGTGGTTCGCAAAGAAATTTACTAAATTGCTAAGAGCAGAGAAAACACTGGTTCAGAAAAGTGGGTATTTTGCCAGATCTTCTGCTCCAAATGATAAAGATCTCAAATTGATTATAGCTTCAGCTGATCTGGCTGTAAAAGCAGCGATAAACGGTCAAAGTGGTGTTATTGGTCGGGATGAGGATAAGAATGGAAAATTGAGTATTATAGATTTTGCTCGCATTAAAGGTGGAAGATCTTTTGATATTTCTCAGGAGTGGTTTATAAATATGTTAAAAGAAATTGGACAAATTAGATAATAAAGGAGCAGGTGTAAATATGAAAATTAGATTTAAAGATGTAAGTTCAGGGATAGTAGAAGCTCGTGCGGTTATTGAGATAATTCCAGGTATCTATATAAATGAAGTAACTATCCTGAACAAAGATGGAGATATTATAATTGAACTGCCTCAGAAGAGTTTTAGGGGTAAAGATGAGAGAATGCACTATTTGAATATTCTTACTTTTGAGAATGAGAATAAAGAGACTTTGTGGATTATGGATGTTAAAGAAGAGTATCTTGCCTGGCGTAAAGATAATAAAAAAGTTTTAGTTTACGAAGGATAAAAATATTAGAAGAGATCAGAGTAGGGAATTTAATAACTCCCGTTACTTGTTTCCTATAAAATATGAGTAAAAACGAAAGAGTGTTTTTAATTGGTATTGTTTGGGGAGATGAATCCGTAGAGCATTTCAACGAATCAATGGAAGAACTGCGTCAACTGGCTGATACTGCAGGTTGCGAAGTTGTAGATACATTTTATCAAGCAGCAAAAAGACCGAATACATCAACTTATGTAGGCAAAGGAAAACTGCAGGAAATTAAAAAAGCTGCCAATAATTCTCATGTTCATACACTTATTTTTAATAACAATCTCTCTCCTTCTCAATCACGTAATATTTCAGATGTTTCCGGTTGTAATGTGGTTGATAGAACTGAGATAATTTTAGATATTTTTGCCAATCATGCCAGAACCAAACAATCAAAATTACAGGTTGAACTTGCTCAATTGGAATATGCATATACAAAACTAAAAAGAAAATGGAAGCATTTATCCAGGATACAGGGTGGTATTGGATTTCGCGGTCCGGGAGAAACACAAATAGAGATAGATAGACGTGAGATCCGCAAGAAAACAACTGTTCTTAAGAGGAAGATTATTAACATAGAACAAGTATCTTTGACCAAGAGAAATAAGCGAAAAGATATAACATCCATTGCGCTGGTTGGATACACAAATGCCGGTAAATCTACTTTATTCAATAAGCTAACAGATGAGAACCGTTATGTTGCGGACCAGCTTTTTGCAACTTTAGATTCCAAAACACGAGCAATTGAGACTGAATCCAAAGAAAACCTTGTAATTACTGATACTATCGGATTTATCCGAAAACTTCCTCATAAGCTTGTTTCATCTTTTCATTCTACTTTATTAGAAGTTCTGGAAGCTGATCTACTTTTGCATGTGGTCGATGTGTCTTATCCAAACCTGCTTAAACTGATGGAAGCGGTTGAGAAGGTTCTTCAGGATATCAAAGTTGAACAAAAAAATATCCTTATTGTGTTCAATAAAACAGATAAAGTGAATGGAAACCATTATTTATTCACTAAGAAGAAACTGATCAATAAATATCCCGATAGTGTTTTTATCTCTGCAAAAACAGGTGATGGAATTGATCAATTATACAAGAAGATCGAAGAGTTCATACAAAGATCTAAGAAATGTGTCGAATTGGAAATTCCTGGAGATATGAAAAACTTGATATCATTCCTATATAAAAATGCAGAAATAATTGAAAGTAAATATAATAAAACAGCGAATTCTCAAGCTCTCAAATTAAAAATTAGTAGACAATTATTAGAAGGAATTAAAAAACAAATAGAAGATTATGAATTATTAAGATTTATTAATAAATAAGATATATATAAAAAAAGAAAAAAGGAGAATTAAAATGGTGAGTAACTTACAAAATGTTCTTTCTGTTGCTGCTAAGGGGATGAAGAAATCAGCAATACGTGAACTTCTTAAGCTTACAAAAGATCCTGAAATTATTTCATTTGCAGGAGGATTACCTGCACCTGAAACTTTTCCTATAGAAGAACTTGTGGAGATAACAAATGAAGTATTGCGTGAAGATGGTGGGAAAGCATTACAATATGGTTCAACTGAGGGAGATGATAAATTACGTGAATTGATAGCTGAACTTTATAAGAATATGGGTTTTGATATTTCGATAGAGAATGTAATGATTACTACTGCTTCTCAACAGGGTCTTGACCTCCTTGCTAAAATTTTTATAAATAGGGGAGATAAAGTTTTAGTTGGGTTACCATCTTATTTAGGAGGATTACAAGCATTTAAAGCTTATGGCGCTGAACTGGTGGGAATCGAATTTGATGAAAGCGGAATGCGTTCTGATGACCTGGAAGCAAAACTTGCTGAGCTTAAAATTGCCGATGATCTTCCAAAATTCATCTACATTATTCCCGATTTTCAAAATCCTGCCGGTATAACAATGCCGGAAAAAAGAAGAAAAGAGATAATTGAAATCGCCAGAAAATATGATGTTCTAATTATTGAAGACAGCCCCTACAAAGAGATCAGATTTGAAGGTGAACATCAGGAAAGTTTATATGCACTCGAAGGTAAGGGGCAAGTTATCAATTTTGGAACTTTCTCTAAGATCTTTGTTCCCGGTTTCAGGATCGGCTGGATAATAGCATATCCCGAGATCATCGATAAATTTGTTAAAGCTAAACAGGCAACGGATCTTTGCACATCACCTTTTGTACAAAAAATAGCTGCAAAGTATATGGAAAAAGGTTACTTTGAAACTAACCTTAAAAAAACAATTCAACTTTATAAAGAGAAGAAAGATATCATGATGAGAGCATTTGCAAAATACATGCCGGAAGGCGTTACCTGGACAAAACCGGAAGGCGGATTGTTCCTATTCATTACTTTACCTGACTACATGGATTCAGAGATTCTCTTTCAAAAAGCAATTAAGAAGAAGGTTGCTTTTGTTGTTGGTCACGCTTTCTATTGTAATGGCAAAGGCAGGAACACAATGCGAATTAATTTTTCATATGTTCCCAAAGATCTTAGTGAAATTGGCGTGAAGCGTTTGGCTGAAGTAATTAAATCTGAGATGAGATAAATGTTTAATAGCCTAATAAGGAGAAGTCATTTGGCTTCTCCCTTTTTTTGGAAAATGCAGGAGTAGGATTTGAACAAATTCAATGTAGCCGTTGTCGGTGCTACCGGAGCTGTAGGTAGAGAGATGGTCAAGATTTTGGATGAACGAAAATTTCCCATTAAAGATCTTGTTCTTTTAGCTTCGGAACGTTCAGCTGGAGAAACTATCAACTTTAGGAAAAAGGAACTTGAAGTTCAGGAACTGAATACAAGTAGTTTTGAAGATATTGATATTGCACTTTTCAGTGCTGGAAGTTCGGTAAGTAAAAAGTTTGTTCCGATTGCTGTTAAAAATGGAACTATTGTTATAGATAACAGCAGTGCCTTCAGAATGGATTCTCATGTACCTTTGATCGTACCGGAAGTTAACCTGGGTGATTTAAAAAAACACAATGGAATTATTGCAAATCCAAATTGCTCTACAATTCAAATGGTGGTTGCACTTAAACCAATATTAGATGAAGTTGGAATAAACAGGATAATCGTATCAACATATCAATCCGTTTCTGGTACTGGCAAGGATGCAATTGATGAATTAGCAGAACAATCATCTCAGATCTTGAATAATAAAAAACCAGTTCGCAAAGTGTATCCGCATCAAATCGCTTTTAATATCCTACCGCATATTGATGTATTTGAAAACAACGGATACACAAAAGAAGAGATGAAACTTATTCATGAAACTAAGAAAATTTTTGGAAACAGTAAGATCAAAATAACTGCAACTGCTGCTCGTGTTCCAGTTTTCTACGGTCATTCCGAATCTGTTTATCTCGAAACAAAAAAGCAAATTACTATCAAGAAACTTAAAAATATCTATCTGAAAACTAAAGGTATAAAACTAGTTGATGATATTGATAACAGCAAGTACCCATTAGCAATTATGAGCGAAATTTATGATGATGTTATGATTGGAAGATTACGTAAAGATCTAACTGAACCAAATGGAATAAATATGTGGATCGTAGCAAATAACCTACGTAAGGGCGCAGCACTTAATGCAGTTCAAATTGCTGAATTGCTCATTTAGGATGATCATTTGAAAATTGTAATTCAAAAATTTGGTGGTACATCATTACAAAATGCAGAGATAAGAGACAAAGCTGCTGAACATATCTCATCTGCAATAAAGGAAGGATTTACACCTGTTGTTGTAGTATCTGCTATGGGTAGAATAGGCGATCCTTATGCCACCGATACACTCTTGCAAACTGCAGCTTCAATTTTTGAAAATATTTCTCCTCGTGAAAAAGATCAGATCATGTCATGTGGGGAACTAATTTCTGCTGTTGTTATGGTGCAGACGTTAAAGCAAAAGAACATCGCTGCAGTTGCTCTTAATGGAATGCAGGCCGGCATTATTACTGATGAGAATTATAATCAGGCAAATATACAAAAAGTTATTCCTGATAATATATTAAATGCAATCAAAAATAGTAAAGTACCGATTGTAACAGGATTTCAGGGAATAAGTGAGCATGGTGAAATAACTACATTCGGCAGAGGTGGAAGTGATACGACTGCCAGTATTCTGGCAGCAGCCCTAAAAGCAGATCATATAGAAATATATTCTGATGTTGAAGGATTATTAACTGCCGATCCAAACCAAATTTTAGATGCTCGACACATCCCCAAAGCCAGTTATATAGAAGCTGTGGAAATGGCTAATAAAGGTGCGAATGTTATACATCCAAAAGCAGTTCAGATAGCTTCTCAATATAAGATTCCAATTAAACTATTTTCAACTTCCAATATCAAGAGATCAACTGATATCTTTGAAATGAAAAACAACAGACCAGTTACGGGTATTACAAGTAAGACAGACATCATTTACACAAGAATTTTCCCAAACAAACAAAGTATCCATAAAACAGGATTGAACATTTTTCAAACTCTCGCACTGCAAAATATCAGCGTTGATTTTATTGATATTACACCTGATCTGATATCATTTATTATTGATGAAGAAATGGAAAATAAATTTATTGAAATTTTGAAAGAAAATAATTATAAATTTAAAACTGAAAAAGATTTTTCAAAGATATCTGTTATTGGCTCTGGAATGACAGGTATGCCGGGAGTTATGGCGAAGGTTGTGAAGGCACTAAGTTCTAAAGATATTATGATCTACGAATGTACAGACTCTTATACGACAATTTCATGTCTTGTAAAAAGTTTAGATGAAAATAAAGCAATTATGGCGTTGCACAAAGAATTTGAATTAGGAAATAATTAATGTTAAAAAAAATTGTATTAACTTTTCTCTTGGCTACAATATTTATTGGTTTAAATGCTGAGATCACTAAAACACAGAATAATATGAATCTGATATTTCTACGAGAATTGGATTCCAATTTATTAGAAACTATCAAGATCATGGATGCATATAATCAAGCTACGGATAATATCCCTTACGAGGTTTTAGGGATTGAAAAGTATCAGAAATTCTTGATGGAAATGACAATGATCTGCATGAATTTGAGAAATGATATTTCCAGTTCATTCGAATTAAACTCTGAACAGAGAGAAGTGTTTATTCAAGAGTTGATAAGTTCCATAAAACCTGATGTGAAAAGTATATCCGAGTCAATTTCAAAAAAGCAAGATCTACAAGGTAAGCAATTCTGCAAATTATTTATACGTAAGATCAATGCTCATTTGAAAGATATAAGAAAAGGAATATTTATTGAAGAAGAAAAGATCATAGAAAGTAAAACTTTTGATCAATATTATTTTCATCTCCATTCTCAACAGTTTATTTATCAACTCGTTTTGAATTTCTTAAAGCCTTCAGATCACTTAAGTAGGTCAAATAGAGCGTTTCTAATTCGTGTTGCAGCTGAGATTGAATATAATATAATTAATTCTGAGGTTCCAACAAAATGATAAAAATATTATTAACTATACTAACTTTTATATTAGGCGCAGCAATCGGTTATTTATATTATCGAGTTATCGGCTGTAGAGGTGGAGGTTGACCAATGACATCAAACGTTTGGTCAAACGTTGTAATCGGCGCAATATTCGGTTATTTACTACTTTCGCCAGTTATAGAGAAATTATTGAAATAGTATGAAAACGGAAGTGAAACTTATCTTTCATCCCACACTTGGTAAGATTCATTTTAGGAAAAGCAGGAAAGCCAAATATTTGAGATTATCAATTGATAGTTCAAAGATAATAAATGTGACAATTCCTAGAAATAGTACGATCCGAAATGCTGAGAAATTCCTTCAGTCCAAAACTGATTGGATACGCAAACATCTAATTAGAATCGATCAGAGAAATAATTTTACACTTCAAAATACACTGAATTCCAATTTATACAACAAAGAGGAAGCAAAAAAAATCATTCGTGATAGGCTTAATGAATTGTCAATAATTCACGGATTAAGCTTTAATCGATCCTTTATCCGTTCTCAGAAAACGCGATGGGGAAGCTGTTCTGCCAAGAATAATATTAATTTAAATATTAAACTTATTAAACTACCGGAAGATTTACGAGACTACGTAATTATACATGAACTAGTTCATACAAAAATTAAAAATCACAGCCAAATTTTTTGGAAAGAAATGACAAAATATTATTCTGATCCAAAAGTAATAGATAAAAAGCTACGCAAATATAACTTGAAATTGATGTGATTATGATAAGAGAGATCAAGCTTTCCGATAAAAAAGAAGTATTGCGAATATCATCTCAAATATGGGAAGGAGATGATTATGTGAGCAATGTTTTCGATGAATGGGTAACAGGTGTTAATGGATTTTTTACCGGTTATTGGGAAAATGAAAAACTTATTGGCTTTGGAAGAATGAGATTTCTTACACCTACCGATATTTGGCTGGAAGCTCTACGAAAAGACCCACAAACAGATGTTAAGGGCGTGGGAAACAAAATTGCTAAATATTATATGGAGCAATTAAAAGGAAAAAAAATAAAGTCTGTAAGATTCTCCACATATTTTGGAAATATAGCTTCTATTAAACTTAATGAGAAATTGGGATTTAATAAGATCCTAACACTTTCATTAAAAGAATTGGAAATTTCAACAACTCAAATAAAACCAATTAATAATTCAATAAAGAATGATGTTGATTTTAAATTGTTAGATCAATATATTCTGAATTCTTCATATCTTAAAGGAACAAATAATTTTATTAGTAAAGGCTGGGTAGTATATCAATATACAAGTGAACTATTAGAAGAATTTCATTCTAAAAGACAATTCGCAGTTTATTCTGAAAATGGGGAGATAAAAGGTGCGATCCTCTTTTCTGAAGTAGATTACAATAATGTTTTTTGGATTAGTTTGATAGAAGCCGAGAATGAAAAAATATATAAAGAATTATTGAATTATGCAATATCGAGAACTTTGAAAAAAAACTGTAAAAAAATTCAATTATTAGTACCGAACATTTCAGAATTACTGAATTTTGTGGATTCCATCGGATTTAAAAGCTGGGAGCAGAATAA